>SMVT01000017.1 GCA_004357365.1 Nitrospina sp. | reverse complement strand
GTGAAACACACCGCCAGCGCCGTCAGACACAGGATTCCCGCAGCCAGGGGGATGACCGCCCCGAACATCAGGCACGCCACGCCGAGCGCCGCCAGCAGGTAGGTGAATCCGATAAAACAGGTGCGCAGGCGCGGTCCCTGATTCGGACTGTTGATTGACAAGAAAGTTTTCATTCCTTTACAATGGCCCTGCGGCACATTTCCCGGCCGTCCTGACCGACCCGGAGGCCGTTGGGGGTGATTCAAACAGTGTAAAACATTTTTTCGGGGGTTCCATGCGAAAGATTTTAATGCTGGTGGGGATGGTCGTGGCAATGGTGGGCGGGGGTGTCAGCCCTGCAATGCCGGAGGAAATCGCCGTCATCGAAACTAAATTCGGCAATATGGAGTTGGAATTTTTTTCCGACAAGGCCCCCGGGCATGTGAAGAATTTCAAAACGCTGGCTAAGGCCGGGTTTTACAACGGAACGCTTTTCCATCGGGTGATCCCCGGTTTCATGATCCAGGGCGGCGACCCCAAATCCAAAAGCCCGGACCGGTCCATGCACGGCATGGGTGGCCCCGGTTACAACATCAAGGCCGAATTCAACGATATCAAGCACGACCGGGGGATTCTGTCCATGGCGCGGTCCCAGGACCCCAACAGCGCGGGGTCGCAATTTTTCATCATAGTCAAAAACTCCTATTTCCTCGACGGCCAATACACCGTGTTCGGGCGAGTGACCAAGGGCATGGAGGTGGCGGATAAAATCATTAACGCTCCGCGCGATGAAAGGGACAATCCCCTGGACCCCGTCAGCATGAAAATTACCATTAAATCCAAAGAATAATTCTAAAGCCAAAGGAGTTTTTTATAATGGGTAAAGCAATCGCAGTGATCGAAACCGTGCATGGGACCATCAAACTGGAATTTTTCGACGACCTGGCTCCAGGGCATGTCAAGAATTTCAAGGACCTGGCCGGCAAGGGATATTATGACGGCACCACGTTTCACCGGGTGGTTCCCGGATTCATGATTCAGGGAGGCGACCCCAATTCGAAAACCGGCAACCGCTCCTCCCACGGCTCCGGCGGCCCGGGCTACACCATCGACGCCGAGTTCAACGATACCAAGCACGAACGGGGCGTCCTTTCCATGGCGCGGTCTGGGGAACCGAACAGCGCCGGGTCGCAGTTTTTCATCTGCGTCAAGGATGCGTTTTTCCTCGATGGGCAGTACACGGCGTTCGGCAGGGTGATTGAAGGCATGGACGTGGCGGATAAAATCGTCAACGAACCCCGCGACTCCAATGACAACCCAAAAGAGAAGATAGAGATAAAATCGATTTCCTTCATTGAAGAATAAAATTGCCGCTGGCCATCAGTGCCGGAAGGGATATAGGAAAGAAAATATGGAAAACGAATTAATCGTCAGTGTTTACAAATTTATGGGGAACGATTTATTGTCGGGCCGCACGTCCGAAGACGGTTCTCCTTCCGCCGAGACCCTGAGAAAACATATTCTCGACAACTGGGACAAGTACGAGCGGATTTCCATTTCTCTGGATTCCGTGATGAAGATGACCAATCCTTTTCAGGACGAGGCCTTCGCCAAACTACTGGAAGACCACCCGCTGGACGAATTCAATCAGAAAATCCACTTTCCCGACGCCAAGGAAAACGTCGTCAAGGAATTGAACACCGCCCTCAAGATTCGCCTCAAAATCATTGAGTCGAAGAGAGAAGAGGAAAAAGACGAACTCGGTCTTTAGGAAGGGTGTCGTTGTCCCGTTTGTAGGGGGGGGGTAAAAATGCTTGATGAATCGAGCGACTCGATCAACGCTCGCGCCTGCGGAAAAATCTCGGGTAAGACGATTTTCCTTATCTCTTGCTCGTCTTCATCACTGCTTCGATGACGGCCTCGGCAAATTCCTCGGCCGCCTCCGCCCCCACCGCGGTGATGATGCGGTCATGGACCACCATTTTTTCATCGGCCAGAATCGCCGCAGCCTTGTCGAGCTCCGGGAGGGTGTGCTTGTCCTGGGGAGCCGCCACTTCGATATTTTGCACCAGACCCGCGATCCCCAACGTCGGCACCCCCTGCCCAATGCCGGCGACCACCATATTGCTATTGTGCCGGTCCGACAACAACAGCCGGACCAGCTTGTCCGTCCACAAATATTTGCGGGCGCCGGTTCCGCCGATCACCACTACCCCGTGAAACACACCAAGAACCTGGCGCGTACCCTTGCCGCTGGTCACGTAACTGTCTCCCGTGATGCCCTCCATGGCATCGACGACCATCAAATCCGGCATGACCCGGCCGGTTTTCATGCCGATGGCTTCCTTGAGTTTGCTGGAAGCGATGCGCACGTCCGCTCCTTCTGCCCGAAATTTTTTTAAAGGAATCTCCAACTCCTGCTCCTCGTAATAATCCTTCGGAATAATCATCAGTATGTTTTTACCATCCAAACGTGCCATCCTGTATTTCTCCTGTCTCTCCCGGATACGGGAGGACTGTGCATGACCTGATCCCCCTGAACGGGTCAAAGGGGGGCAAGGGGGTGGATATCTCCAATTCTAAAGAGTGGTTTGGATTATAGAGGAAAACCCCGATTAGTCCAATACCAGCTCGTAAAAGAGAAAGTCGTCCATCTGTTTCAGCAACTTGCCGCGGGTTTTCAGAAACCCGTGCAACGCCGGCTGGTGGGCGGGGGGAATGGCCGCTCCTTTCCCGAACACGAAAGTCCGGTCGTACATCAAGTGGGTGATGCACAGATTTTTCAGTTGCCGCCGGAGGCCCTCGGGAGAAGCGTCCCGCGCCAGCATCGCCTGCAGGGTGTGCGCCTCAAACACGCTGTCGCTGTGAAACGGCCGCTCCGCGAGATAACCCAGATTGCCCATATACACCAGCAGGACCTTCGCCTCCGGGTCCAGCCCGTTCATGGCCCGGTACATGGGATACCGCGGGATGTTGCGGGATAGATATTGGTCGCGCGTTTCCTGCCCCGCCACGTACAGGCCGGGGTTTTTCTGGTGCCAGGTTTCCCAGATCAGGCTGACATTAAACAGCACCCCCAGCGCCAACACGCCCAGATAAATCTTCCCCGGCAGGTGGGACGTGTGTTCCCCGGACCGGGGGCGGGTCACCCGGTCCAGCCCGGCGACGCACAACAGTGTCAAAGCCATGAAGGCGGGCGCGAGGAAACGGACGTACTGGAAATAAATGAACCAGAACAGGAGCAGAACCCCGGCAAACACGCCCAGGGCCGCTACACGCGCGGGCCGGGGTTTCCATAACCCGGCAATGAGAGCGGGAATCAACAGGAAGAACACGATACCGATCCGCCCGTCAAACTTCAGCGAATGCGGCTCGGCGTGGAAGGTGAGGTTGTAGGGAAGCAGAAACATATCCCACAATCCCCGCCCCATGCCGAACAGTTTGACATACTGATCGAACATCAGCGCCCGCTGGGCGTCCCAGTTGACGTGGTCCTCCCCGCCCAAAAGCGGCATCAACAGGGGCAGAAACGGATTACCGGAATACAGGAAATTGCGAATCCACCACGGCGCCATAAACAGAACAACGATGCCGCCGAAGATCAGGACCTGTTTCACCACCCGGCCGGGGGCGGTGTCCGTACGCCCGGCGAGCACGATGCCCAGCACCGCCAGCGGCAGCACGATCAATCCCGTCAGCTTGGTGGCCCAGGCCGCGCCGGCGCACACCGCCATGTAGAAAAACCAGTAGGACCGGCGGGTTTCCCGCCACCGGTCCCAGGCGTAAAATGTGAAAAACATGAATCCCGCCAGCGCCAGATCGACATAGGCCGAAGCCGCAATTTCAAAAAAGGTCGGCGTGCTGAAAAACAATAACGGCACATACCAGACCAGGCGCGGCGACAGGTACTGCCGGAAAAAAATCGTCAATCCCAAAAGCAGCAGAAACGCCATCCCCAGCCCGCACAACGCCGGGAGCGACTCCACCCCAAAAGTCATCGCGAACAGAAACACCATCTCGAACAGCAGGGGGAAAAACGAATACATACTGTTGGGCAGGTTGATGACACCGTGATGTTCGAGGTACGCCTTGGGAAGGGCCAGGTGGTAAACCAACGCGTCGGTTTTCACCGGCGGCGCCAGGGCCAGAATCAGCGCCAGGACAGCCAGCGCGGCCAGCGTCAATACGCAGAACCGGTGAAACTCCCGGTCCGTCTGATCCTTCCCGAAAAATGTCCCGAGGGCGGGCCGCAGGGCTGAAACGTCTTTCCAGAGAAGCGGCCAGGATTTGGCCGAGGCCAGAAAAATCACTGCCAGCACGATCCACCCGGTGGCCGGATACACCAACCCGGCAAACGCCAGCGCCGTGGTCACCAGCGCGACCGTTACCAGACCCAGCAGGGTGTGGAACACCATGCGCTCCAGCCCATGGGAGTAGACCGGTTGCCAGAATCGGGCCAGGGTTTCCCCCAGCAGGAAAAACGCCAGAAAGAGGATTGTGAACAGGATCAGGTCCATGGAGTGGAAGCGTGGTTTTCAAAATCGGTGGGAGTACCTGGGGGCGGTCAAACCCCGAAAGATGCCCCTTAGTTCTTATTTTATACCGATTTACCCGATATTGTGAATTTTAAAGGATTGCCGTGGCGCAGCAGGGCTGGGGCGGATTTTGAGTAGCTGGCCTGTTCGGGAATTTTGGGTTGACACAGGTTCAATATTTAATATAATTTAGCACCGTTTTTTGCCGGTGTATCGTGCGGTTTTGAAGACCCTCTATTTTGCCCGTATCTCAATTTAATTTTTCCGGTTATTAGTGTTTGCCGTTTGGTTGATATATCTTAATTCAACACCTATGAAAGGATACCACCGATGAAAAAATTTGTCGTGTTTCTGGTTTTTGTTGTGCTGATGGCGTTCGTGGTCGATACCGTTTTCGCCGCCAAGGCCAAGTGCCCCCAAAAGAGAAAGACCAAAAAAGCCCCATCCAGTCTTTACAAACAAGATAAAACCGCTAAAGCTGACGCCGCCGCAGGCAAAAAAATCTATATCAAGACCGCCAAACCCATGGCCTGCCTGATGTGTCATGGCAAAAAAGGCGACGGCACCGGGAAACTGGGCGCGGCTTTGACCCCGAAACCCCGCAACTTCAAATGTAAGAAAACCATGAAAGACGTGACTCCGGGTCAAATGTTCTGGATCATCAAAAAAGGCTCCAAGGGAACCGGCATGATTGCTCAGAAAACTCTCAAGGACAAAGATATCTGGAACGTCATCAAGTACATTCGTACGAAATTCATGAAGTAGGTTTTAAAGTCTTCACCGGGGGCAGGGCGCGTTTCGCGCGCTGCCCTTTTTTTGCGCACGGCCTGCAAATCCCCGCAAGGTATGGTAACGTTTCTCCCTAAAAGGAGATCGATGATGCGGCGACGGGGTCCCTCCAAAAAATCGTTTTACCAGACCGGGTGCCGGGTCCTGGTCCTGTGTTTTTTGCTGGTTCCGTTTTCTCCGGCAACCGCGGCGGACCGTCTGGGCACCGCACAACATCCCGTCCGCATGATGTTCGTGCCTTCCGGCGAAGCGCAAACCATTCTGGAAGGCGGCGAGGAAATCGCCCAGGGCCTGCAGAAAATCACCGGCCTGCATTTTAAAACCTCAATCGCCACCAGCTATGCCGCCGTCATCGAGGCCATGGGTGCGGGCAAGGTGGACATCGGCTGGCTCGCCACCTTTGCCTACGTGCTGGCGAAACAGAAATACGATGTCGACT
>SMVT01000002.1 GCA_004357365.1 Nitrospina sp. | reverse complement strand
TGCCTTCCCAGGGCTGCGCCATCAACTTCTGCATGAAGTCCCCCGCCGGAGGCGCCAGTACGGAAACCTTGTACCTCCAGCCGATTTCCGATACGAAATGATTGAACAGCAACGGAATGTCTTCCATGCGTTCGCGCAGAGGCGGAATATACATTTGGAGCACGTTCAAACGATAATACAGATCCTTGCGAAATTTATTTTCCTTAAAAGCCTGCTTCAAATCTGTTTTGGTCGCGGCCACGACCCGAACGTCGACCGGAATGGGATCATTGGAGCCGACGCGGTAAATCACCCGGTCCTGCAGAACTTGGAGCAACTGCACCTGCAGATGAAGGGGCATGCTCTCAATTTCGTCCAGAAAGACGGTCCCTCCGTGGGCATGTTCGAATTTTCCGATGCGGCGATGGTTGGCCCCGGTGAACGAACCTGCTTCGTGGCCGAATAATTCACTTTCGATAATATTTTCCGGGATCGCCCCGCAATTGATGGAGACAAAATTATTATCCTTTCGCGGGCTGTTCTCATGCAGGCAACGCGCCACTAGATCTTTCCCGGTACCCGTCTCCCCAAAAATAAGAACGTCGGTATCGGAACCCGCCATGCTGGTGATCATTCCCCGAAGCCGGCCCATGATCGGGGATTTGCCGATGATCCTGAAATTGCTTTCCTGCTGTTTGTTGACCTCTTTTCTTAATACCCGCACCTCCTGCACCAATTGCCGTTTTTCCATGGCGCGGTGGACCACCTCCAACAGTACTTCGCCGGAAAACGGTTTTTCCAGAAAATCATAGGCACCTTCGCGGATGGCCTGCACGGCCGTTGGGATATCCCCCTGCCCCGTGATGAGAATGACCGGTAAATCCTGATCGATTTCCTGAATCCGCTTCATCATGGTAATGCCATCCATTCCCGGCATGATGACATCGCTGATAATGATTCCCTCCCACCCGGAACCGATCCGGCTCAAGGCAGCTTTAGCCCCATCGAAGGTCTCCACACTATACCCCTGTCGTTCCAGGGTATCCTTATAGCCCAGACGAATGATCTTGGAATCTTCGACAACGATGACTTTCCTTTTGCTCATAGCTCAGCTCAATTCCAGGTGGTGGACGTTACATATTGATCTGCGGATCGGATCGCGTTGCGGGACGTTCGTTTGGGAAGGGTGACGATAAACGATGTACCCTGACCTCCGATTCCCGGTTCCACATCAATCCGCCCGCCGTGCGCCTTGATGATTCCATAGCTGATCGGCAGACCCAATCCCATTCCCCGGCTGTCCTTTTTAGTGGTGTAAAACGGTTCAAAGATGGTTTGCCGTTGGCTTTCGGGGATACCTTTCCCGTTATCCTGAATCATAATTTCCAGCGAAGATTCCAGCGCCCGCGTGCGGATGAGGATTTTTCCATGATCCTCCGGAAGGGCTTCCTCGGCATTGTTTAAAAGGTTCAACACCACCTGCCGGATCTGATCCTCCATGCCATAAATTTTTGGAAGACTGGAACTCAGGTCCAACTCCAGCTCAATTTTCCGCTTATCCATTCGGGACCGCGTCAACAGAACCATATCATTGATGGCGGAATGCACGTCCATCAGTTTGGGAGAATGGGACGAAGGCCGGTGGACATCCTGCATTTTTTCGACCAAGTCCATGACACGATAGCACTCCCGAATCGCCAGCTCCAATAGGTCCTCAGAGCCCTGTTTCAGAGAGAACTCCCGGGCCGCTTTTTCGAGAACGTTCAAAATTCCAAAAAGAGGGTTTTTAAATTCATGCGCCAGGGAAGCGGCCAGTTTTCCGGTTACCGCCCATTTTTCGGATTGCACCAGTTGCTCCTGCAGGCTTTTAAATTCCCTGCGGCCTTTTTGACCGGACAGTTCATATTTCCGAGAGGGTTCCCGGCCGGACACGGAAAGCGTGCGGTCGATACCGGTTTCGTTCAGTTCTTCCGGTTTGTGACGGGTTTCCTTCAAAACGTTTTCCGCATATTTCAATTTGGAAATATCGGTGAGGGTGGCCACGAATTTCCGTCCCGTTTCCTGCACCAGCTCGCCGACGGCCAAATCCAGAAACAGCCTGGATCCGTCTTTGCGGATTCCCATGGCCGCCGCTTTCAGGATGCCGTGTTCCCCGTTTCCTCCATGGTTTAATTTTTGGAACGGGTGATGACTGTGCGACCGATGATGCCCGGTCACCAGCTGTTTGATATTCCGGCCGATCAGGGTTTTCCCCGGATAGCCGAACAGATCCGCCGCCGCGCCATTGAAGGAATCAATCACTCCCTTATCGTTGAACGTCACCACGGCCTCGTGTCCCGGATGATTGAAACTTTTAGCCTGGCGTTCAGCCCGGGTCAGGGCGCTTTCCAGGCTTTTATATTCCATAAGGATGCCCACCAGCCGGGTGGCGGACAAAATCCATTTGAGTTCCGCCGAAGAAGGAGGCCGCGCTTCCCGAATGTAAAACGTCAGGATTCCCGCGGCCTGCATATCAGAACCCCGCAGGGGAAACGACCACGAAGCTCGGAAGCCACAGATTTTTGCCGGGGCGGAACACCGTTCCCAAAGACGACTTTTCCGGATATCTTCAACGATGATGGGTTTGTTCTGAGTCGCAGCGGTTCCCCAAGGATTCATCCCCTCCTCCAGGCTGACGGAAGCAATCTCCCTCAGCAGGGGTCCGGGGAGACTGGGGCCGGCCATGCAATCGAGTTGGGTCTTGTCCTCATTCAACAGGTGAATGGAACCCACCGCTTCGTCCGAACAGGATTCCAGTTCGAAAACCAGCGTATTCAATATGTCTTTCCAGGGTTCGCCCCGAATCAACATCTCCAGAACACGGGTCTGGCCGGATAAAAACTGGGATAAATTCTGATATGGATCCTTGCGGTGTTTCGATTCCGGGTGGCCGAGACGGGCCACCGGAGTATTCCTTTTCCGGGACGCGAGCCAGGGTTCGGGTTCTTTTGAGGGGGCGGCGGATTCCCGGGGGTCCAGACAATCCGTCACTTTCTTGTATATCTGCGCCCAGGTGAATGGCTTTAAAACGAGATCGTGAACGCCGAACCGGGTGGCTTCTTCGGGGGATAACAGTTTGGGATGGCCGGTAACTACGATGATGGGCGTGTCCGGATTAATTTTTTTGATCTTCCTCGAAACCTGAAGACCGTTCATGCCCTTTAATTTCAAGTCGGTGATGACCAGGTCGAAATTGTCGTTCTGGAATTTACGGATACCTTCCTCACCACTGCTGGCGGTGCTGATATGGTAACCGTTGTCCTGAAAGTTGCCTTTCAGGGTTTCCACCACCAGGCTTTCGTCTTCTATTATTAAAATAGAATCGGTATCCCTCATTCCTCCTCCAAAGGAAAAGTGGGAATTCAGCAAGCTCAGATCAGAACCGGGCGCTATACCCCATTTGCGGCCTGTTAGCCCATGGCATTCAATCCATCTCCTAATTGAGCAAAATGACGCCTTGATAGACTGCTGCTATTGAACTTCGTTATTCTTTCCAGATATATGATTGTATGTAACATGGCTTAAAAGTCAATAAAATAAAGCCAATTATTTCAATGAGTTCTGTAGAGCCTACCCGAAGAGGACGGCGCCCGTTTCCGCCGTTTTCCATCTCCTCCCAGCTTTGAAACGCGGGAGAAAGGGACGCGCCATCCGGTCCTCTTGCCAAAATGACGCCACAACAGGAAATTAACAACGCCTGATCACGCCATTTCGGCCTTCAGGTACCACAAACGGACCTCGCCCAGCCAGGAATGCTCCAACCCCACCCAAGCTGGCCGGTGGCACTGACCCGTCTGGGGCGGTTTTCAATATAAAGGGCTTTTCTTATCTAATATTAGAGTACGGATCGCCATCAGGTCAACCATAAAATGAATTTTACTTTCTATGTAATTAAATCCTAAGGCCTTCAAAATATGACTCATACGCGGGCTGACCACCCCGGGTTGTCTGAAATAAAAAAAGCCTGACACAACGTGTCAGGCTTTTTTACCTGGGGCCATCTTGAGAGAGGAGGTAAACCAGGATTATTTTATTTTATAATGCCTCAAAAATCACAGCGCCAAAGCATCTGGTCTTTGCATATCGTTGATGACAATCCATTTGCCGCCGCCGTGCGTCACGCGGGCCTGCCATTCTTCCAAACGGTCGAGATATTCCTGGGGATTGACATTGTCCGAGCGCAATTTGGTGACATTGAGAGCCCGAACGGTAAAGCCATCCAGTATGAAATCCATATCCCGGACAAAGCCTTTGGGCAGTTCCTCTTTAAGATCCGAGTAAATGAGAATGTGTTTTTCGGCCGCGTTCACTTCGTTCAGGTATTCGATGGCCTGCAAAAGGCCGCCGGAAATGTCGGTATATTTACTGCCTCTGACCGATTTCACGAATTTATCCACGGTCTTGGCAAACATCTTCTTTTGATTGTTGGAAACCGAAGGCCTCGCATCAAAGGTCACTTTGGCCACGATATCCTTTTCGCTGAAACTAGCGCTGTCGATCCGTGCCACCACCAGGGAATCCCCCGGTCCCAGGGTTCCCAACAGATAGTTGATAATCTGCTGGGCTTTTTTCAATTCCGCAGTGTACGTGCCGGAAGTATCCAATAGCAGGTACACGCCCCGGCCGGTTCCGGTAGTCGCACTATCGGTACAGGCACTCATGATCAGACACAAGCTCATTAAAATAAAAGTCAGAAACTTTTTCATTTGGCCACCTCTCCTACTGCCAGTTGTTTGGTTTCGGTCAGTTCAATTTGCGGTTGTTCCTTCACCATCCGCTGGGTTTTAACCATGCGCTCGATCCAGAGGGGAAGGAAAATGAATACATCATAAACGTGGGTCAACCATTGGCCTGCATGACGGAATCCAACTCCAACCGAACGCAAGGCCATCGCACTGCCCTGAAAGATTAAGACCAGCAATTCGCCAAAAACGATTCGCGCGGAATGCCCTAAAGACTCCAAAGGGATCGCTACCAAAGTCAGGGCGAAGGGTAAAATAAATCCCAATACCATTTGACCCAGCATGGGGATCCATTTATTGATCCCAGTCACTTCAACCACCTGTGTCACGCCGCCGGCAGTCAGGGAATGGCGCAGGGCGCTTAAATCCGCCGCGATATGGTCACGCATGAAAGCCAGGGCCGCTTCTACACAAGCCAGAGTCAACAGAAAGGAGAAAGAAACCAAGGCCATGCGGATTCGCAGTTTGTCATCCAAGGCTCCGATCACCGGAAACATGTGCGTAAACCGCAATGCTTCCATCATAAAAATCCCTAAAAATATTTCCACCAATATGATGACCAGAGCGGCGAATTCGGAAACCTTGAATGCGCCGATGCGCGCCGTGGCACCCACCATTTCCGACATGGGCAGAGCGATCAGATTAAAGTTGATGATGACGCCGCCAATGGCGACCAAAACAGCCAGCAGAGAATAGGAAAATTGAATAGTCGCGGAGGATTTGAGCGAACGCTCCGCGGATTTCGACCCACTGAGTATCGCTTCGTATTTCTCCATATGTTTGTCGATTTCTTTGGAACGGTCAATCAGCCGTCGGACGGTTTTCCCTGTTTCCTCTATGGTGTTGGATAAACGCCGCCAGTAAGGACGCATCCCTTGCAACAACCTGTGCCGTTGCGCCACCGACTGCCGGAACTCGCTGGTCACCTGCTTTTGATGTTTTTCAGAGGCGTTGTGAATGCTGGCCAGGATATTGGCCGTCAGCGGATTGCTTTTGTGGTTAACTTTCAGCTTGGCCACCGCTTCCACGGCTTCTACCCATTCGGGCGGCGGCGGCAACACTTGACCGCTCTTCTTATAGTCATCATCGATATGCGCAATCTGATCGGACATTAACCGTTGAAGGGCGGGATATTTTCCCAGATCACGTTCCACCATTGTGTTCACGCGGAAAAATTCGCGCTCAATTTTCCCTTCCACTTCTTCCTTACCCAACTGGAGAAGAACATCTCTATTGCGCTCCTTCAGCTTTTTGGCTCCTTGTCCCAGAGACCGTGAGGCTATGCGAAACATCGAATAAATCATTCCCATCAGCTGGGTGATCACATAGTGAATGGAGGGCCGCATCATATACAAGCCTGCCATCAGCAAAACCACCAGGATCAACATGGAAACCCCAGGCTGGTCGGGAAAAAACATCCATTCTTTTAAATTAGAATTCAAACTTTCCATTGATTACTCCCAGGAGACCAATAAATTCACGACCTGTTCTTAAATTTACCGCGCTCCAAAATTTCGGATGTTCAGTTGACCCTCAAAAACTCCTCTAATTGCCTTAGTTAAGTTGCAAACCATGTGCCAACCGGCAGGTGATTTTTAAAGAATTACAAGCTACTGATTTATATCTGATTATGGGCAGGCTACGGGTAAGGCAGGGTTTTTCTATTTGATGTTTTTCACGCACCTGTATGAAAAACTGTACTCAGTTGTATAAATTTGTATAATTTTTATTAATTCGGGCAGGAAACCTGTCTAAAGACCGGAATCAGAAAGGTAATTCGTGAGGGGCAACGCGATGGGATCTCTTGCTTAGGAATCTCTTCCTTATATTAATATAAGAGATAAGGGAAGAGGGCCAAATCAGGCCCGGCCCTTCAATATGCCGTACCAGTTGGAAGCCCCTCACGCTCGCCGGTTCCAGGTGTTCAAAAATGGCCTCTTTTTTTGAAAAGGGAAAAAGCGAAGCCGGACCGCAGAGAAAGGGTCAGGGAGATGGGGGATTGTGCCGTTTGGCCGCTTCCCGGGCCAATTCATTTTCGAACCGTTTCAGTTCCGCCTCGGGAATGCGGACATGGAAACTGAAGTAGTTATCGGCCCGGTTTTTCATGGTACGCAGAATCTCGACATATTTTCCGAACCGTCCGGACAGCTTCTCCATCACGTCGGACAATCCGGAGCGGCCGCCTTTGATCGCTTTCAAATGAGTCGCGGCGGAATAATAATAGGTTTCTCCCTTGTCAAAATAAGCGTGGCCCAGCAGGTTGGAATCAGGATGGAACAATCCGAGATTGAGCAACAAAAAATCGGCGTTCACCTTGTAAGCCAGGTACTTTTTGGAACGGTCTGCGAAATCGACGGCTTCCTGGCCGACATCGGACTTGATGCTCACCAGATATTTGTTGATCAGGGGAAGGGTTTGGGGATGCGCCAGCTCCGCCAGGGTGAGGGTGATGTACTGGTTCACGTCCTCATCGTACTTCATATCGTTTTCCTTAATGGCCGCCCAGTTGCGATCCGGCCAATCGTCGTCGCGGCCCAACTCAAAAATGGGATCGTACCCTTCATTGGATTCGGTTCCGCCATGGATGCGGGCACTTAAAAACTGATCGGAAAAAAACGACTCGGTGGTTTCGATATCCTGTGTATCCAGATGCGTGAAATTCATGGCTCCACCCTTTCCAACCCCCCATTAACAAAAGAGCTGACGGGTAAATCTAAACTTCAATGAAGTAATACTATTAGTATAAAGAGTCCCCTACCGGTGCAAAGCTTTTTTTGTGCCTTTTTTGAAACTTGTTGGCAGTCGGTTCAGGGGAGTGCCAGAAAAGATGGGTTCTATAGGTGGACAATCATGATCCATGAGATTCAAATTAACACTCGAATATTTCCCTGTTTAATTTATAATTCCTTTACCTGAAAACCGGCGATCCAAATCGCAACCCATGATTTTCCACTTTTCAGAAAGGGGATAAAAGGTTTTCATGTCCAGACCAATGATCCAGATTTTCGTTGTGGGGCTATTCCTGATCCTCGCGGGGTGCGAGGGTGGGGGCAATGGCGGCGAAGCCCCGGTGGTTCCCTCCGGAGTCACCGATCCGGCGGAACTGACTCAGCTCGCGTTTCAAAAGCAGGAAATCGGGGCCTATGAAGAAGCCGTAGAAATTCTGAACCGGGCCCTGGAAATCGATCCCAAATTCATCCCCGCCCATTACCGGAT
>SMVT01000016.1 GCA_004357365.1 Nitrospina sp. | reverse complement strand
GCAGTTTGTCGTCGCTGGAGGGGGAGCCCGCCAAATCGTTTTTAAAATTGCGAATTTCCCCGCCCAGGCTCAGGTGAAATTCGGCCCTGCGGGTCCGGTACAAGGACTGGCTGACGTCCACCATAAAACTGTTCGATTCGCCGCCGGCGTTCAGCGCCGCCAGGTTCCCGCCCAGGTTGAATTCGGCGAACAGGTACGACAGGGTGACGATGGTGCCGTAGGGACCGACCGGGAACGCATAAGACGGATTGATGAAATTCTGATCTTCATTGGACTTGACCCCGCGCACGGCCAACCGGTCGCCCAAAATCAGCAGACTCCCGGCTTTTCCCGTAAACCCGTAGCGTTGTTCGCCGGTAAACCGCGAGCCGAAGTTGTCGGCATCGAAGGCGATCTGCCAGGGACGGGATTCTTCCACGTTCAACGTCAAATCCGAGGTGCCGAACGCCTCTCCCGGTTTGAGCACTGCTTTCACCTTCAAACCCAGGATGTCATTCAATTCCAGCAGATGTTTTTCCAGGGTGCTTTCCTTGAGTGCCGGGTCTTTCTGCAGCGGCAGTAACCGCGCCTTGATGGACTTCTGATCAAACCGCCGGGTGCCGTTCACTTCAATCTGGCCGAGTCTGCCCTCCACCACTTGGAGGGTCACCTTACCGTTCACGATTTCCTGCTCGGGAACATAGGTGCGGGTCAGGACGTACCCTTTCATGGCGTACAGTGAGGTGATTTCCTGTGCGATGAGTTGGAGGATGCCGAGCGTCATTTCCAGCCCATCGCCCACCTCCAGGATGGGCGCGAGGGTGGCGTTGTCGATCAAGGTGTTGCCCGTCACTTTAATTTCTTTGACGATGAATTTGGGGAACCGCACCCGGATCGATCACGGTACGGCTATCCTGGATGGAAAGAGACGGGAGTTCTTCTTCCGGGGGCTGGAATCCGGGTTGAGACTGCTCCAAGGCTTTTTGACCCACGCCGGATTCCCCCGCCGGGGGCACCGAGACCTGGGCCTGCAGAATCGAGGCGGAAACAGACATTGCTGCCATGACCAGGAGGACCATCCACAGCGGGCAGAGCTTGAATATGTTCCAGTTCGGTCGGACCATTCAACATCCGGTTGGGTGCCGGCAGATGCCTCGCCGCCGGTGGGATCATCCGCCGAACTCCCCCCAAACCGTCTTTATCGGTCCGGCCATTCCCTGTTCAGTGAATAATCTATTATAGATCATTTAGATAGAGGATGCCAACAGGAACCCGGTTTTGGGGATAAGGGACACCGATACCCCTCGGGGTAGCAAACCGGGACATGGGTAAAGGAATTACGCTTTGGAGAATTCCGGATTGTGCGACCACTTTCCGGGTATCGGCTGATGGCAATCGGGGCAGGCGCCGTTCTCCATGTAGTTGGTGAGGACCTGAAAACCGCAGCGCTCGATCAGGGTTTTGCCGCATTTCGGACAAAACGTGTCTTCGGTATCGCCGACTTCACCGGGGCGGTTTCCGGAGTACACGAAATGGAGGCCGGCCTTCAATCCGATACGGCGGGCGCGCAGGAGGGTGTCGACCGGAGTGCTGTCGCGGTCGTTCATTTTGTATTGCGGGCGAAACGCGGTGACGTGCCAGGGAATGTCGATGGAGACCGACGCGACAAATTCGGCGATTTGCGTCAACTCTTCATCCGAATCGTTGTAGTCGGGTATCACCAGCGTCACAATCTCGGTCCAGAATCCCATGGCGTACACCTGGCGGATGGTTTCCAGAACCTCTTCAAAGTTGCCGCCCAGTTTCAGATAATTTTTACGGTGGAAGCATTTGAGGTCGATTTTGAACAGATCCAGCCACGGCCGCAGGTACTCCAGCACTTCCGGCGTGCCATGACCGTTGGAGACGTAACCGGTGACCAAGCCCCGTGACCGGGCTTCCTGGAACACCTCGACGGCCCATTCGGAGGTGATCAACGGTTCGTTGTAAGTGGAGACCACGGTTTTCGAGCCGTGCTGTTCGGCCAGGTCGCATAGGGCGGAGGCAGTTATGGTGTCAAAATCAAGCGTGGAGGCATCGTCCCTGAGAGTCTGCGAGGTGAACCAGTTCTGGCAGTAGGCGCAACGGAAATCGCATCCCAGCATGCCGAAACTCATCGCCTGGGACCCGGGCAGGACATGGAAAAACGGTTTCTTCTCGATGGGATCGTTGTGGATGCCGGCGGCGTAGTTGAAAGGAACCCGCAACACGCCATCCTGATCATTGTAACGAACTTTGCAGACCCCTCTTTGACCAGGGCGCAGTTGACAGCGGTGGCCGCAGGCCGTACACACCAGTGAACCGTTTTTATTTTTAAGAGGAAGGAACAGTTCACCCGGCCGGGTTTTTTCGTCCAGTAAGGTTTGGGTTGTGGGTTTCATGACCCGCCTCCTTGCGCTCGGCTATTTATCAAGCGCGAAAGAGAACTTTATTCAACGAGAACGGGAGCCTATTGCAAACAGAACCAGTTTTAATAAACCGAATTTATTCGGTGGTTACATTCTCGCTCTTTGCCAGGGCACCCATCATGGAGTGCCAGGATAAGCTCGCGCATTTGATCCGTGAGGGAAATTCCCGGATTCCCTTGAACAGGGCCAATTTACCAAGATGATGCTCCTGCGTCTCCGGGTCCATTTCTCCAAGAACCATTCTGTGAAACTCATCAAAGACCAATTTGGTCTCGTCGATATTCTTTCCCTTTAAAAAACCGGTCATCAGGGACGAACTGGCCTTGGAAATGGCACATCCGGAACCCATGAAACTGACTTCTTCGATAACATCGTCGTCATTTATTTTGAGGTATACTGTATAATCGTCGCCGCACAGCGGGTTGAACCCGTGACAGGAATGCGTGGCTTCCGGCATTTCCCGGAAATTCCGCGGTTTCCTGTTGTGGTCCAGAATCACCTGCTGGTACAGCTCGTTATCGTAAGACATGCAAAGGTTCCTTTCCGGATCCAATCCGAAAACCATCCCTCTATCTATAAATATAGTACCGCCTTCAAACAGTATACGAGGCCCATGAGGGATATCCAACCCCGCTGGGTAGACTCATATTCAGGAAAACAGCTTGATCGCCCGGCGCACGCTGGCAGCCAGCGCGTCGAGCTCCTCGAACTTGTTGTAAAACGAGGCCGAAGCGCGGGTGGTCGCGGTCACCTGAAACCTCTTCATGGTCGGTTGCGCGCAATGGTGCCCGCCTCGGGCCGAAATACCGTCCTGATCCAGCAGAGTCACCATATCGTGTGGATGGATGACGTCAATATTAAAGGATAAAATACTGGCCTTGTGGGCGGCCGTACCGATAATGGTCAGCCCGTCGATTTCCGACAACACCCGGGTGCCGTATTCCAACAGCGCATGTTCGTATTCGGCGATTTTGTCGAAGCCGATTTCCTGCAGATAATCAATAGCTTCGCCGAGGCCCATCACCTGGGTGATCGGCGGCGTTCCCGCCTCGAACCGGGCGGGCGGGTCGGCGTACAGAGTTTTTTCGAGGGTCACCTGCCGGATCATATCGCCGCCGGTGACATAGGGCGGCATCTCCTTCAACAGGTCGTACTTTCCGTACAAACCGCCGACCCCGCTGGGGGCGTACATTTTGTGCCCGGAGAAGGTATAAAAATCACAGTCCAGGTCCTGCACGTCCAGCTTCATGTGCGCGGTACTCTGCGCCCCGTCGATCAATACTTTGGCCCCTGCGGCGTGCGCCAGCCGGGCGATTTCCTTCACCGGATTGATCGTCCCCAGCGCGTTGGAAATATGATTGACCGCCACCATCCGGGTTCTGGGCGACAGCAGTTTTTCATATTCCTCCATGATGAGTTCGCCCCGGTCGTTGACGGGAATAACCTTGAGGTGAGCGCCTTTTTCCTCGCACAACACCTGCCAGGGCACGGTGTTGGCATGATGTTCGATATTGGAGATGATGATCTCATCGCCTTCCTTCACGAACTGTTTGCCGAAACTGTGAGCCACCAGGTTGATGGCCTGGGTGGTGCCGCTGGTAAAAATGATTTCCTTCTTGTCCGCCGCGCCGAACAGATCGGCCACTTTCTGGCGGACGTCCTCAAACATCCGCGTGGCCTGTTCGCTTAATTTGTAGGAACCGCGCCGGACGGTGCCGTATTCCTCCGAATCGAACTGTTGCACTTTGTCGATGACACGCCGCGGCTTCTGGGTGGTGGCGGCGTTGTCCAGGTACACCAGCGGTTTACCGTTGACCTTCTGGGACAACACGGGAAAATCCGCGCGGATTTTATCGACGTCGAACGGCGGTTTGGCGGTGGTCAGGGTATCGGATTCAGGCATGTTACGCCTCCAGTTTTTTCATGAGAACCGTATCCAGATCGGCCACCACGTCCGGGAACGGGATGGTCTGGATCAGGCTGTTCACGAAGCTGGTGGTGAGCAGGGATTTGGCCAGCGCCTGCGACAAACCACGCGTCTTCAGGTAAAACAACTGGTTCTCATCGATCTGCCCGACGGTCGTTCCGTGGGTGCATTTGACGTCATCGGCGAAAATCATCAGGTTCGGCTTGATGTCCGAATGCGCATCATTCGACAGCATGAGGTTGTTGATCAACTGGTCGGAGTTGGTCAACTGCGCGCCCCTGTTGACGATCACGGTGCCGTCGACGCTCGACCGTCCCTTGTCGTTGATGACGTTCTTGAAGCGCTGGATGCTGGTGCAGTGCGGCGCTTCGTGATGGATGCGGATAAAATTATGCACCTGTTCCTGATTGACCAGCACGGAAGCTCCGCTCAGGAGCAACTCGGCACCTTCCTCTTTCAGGCGCACTTCGTAATGGTGCCGGGTCAGCCGGTTTCCCGATGAGGCGTTGCGGCCGAAGAACCGCGCATCGCGGTGCAACTGCACCCGCGTTTTCGAACAGTGCCAGGACTCGGCGTGGTCTTTCTGCACCTGGGTGTAGGTGACGCCGGCGCCGTCTTTCACGATGAAGTCGCTCACCGCGTTGATGAAATAATTTTCGCGCGTTCCGGTGGTGGTGACGATCATCTTGAGCTCCGCCGTCTCCCCCAGCCGCACCACCAGGCGGGGATGGGAGGTCACCGCGCCCGAGGACGTGCCGGTCGATACGTGAAGCATCTGCACCGGGGCGTCAAAGATGGCTTTCGCAGGGATGTCGATCAACACTCCATGATGCACAAACGCGCTGTTGATCGCGGCGAACACGTCGTTTTCATTTTCCAGCAAATCCAGCAGAGTGTGTTTGATTTCATCATCCGCCACCGCATCGGAGAGACACGAAACTTTAAAGGCTTCCCCCATTGCCGACAGGTCCGACAGGTTTTCCTGAAACGCGCCGTTGACGAACACCATCACGCTGTGTTTGCAGGCGGGATAAATCCTGTCCTGAACCCAGGCGGCATCCACCGGACCATCCCCGGCCAGTTCGAAGGAGGTACCGGCCAGCTCGTGCGTGTTGACGAAGGTATACATCTCGTGTTTTCGGTGGGGAAACTTCAACGTCTCGAACCGCCGGATGCCCGCTTCGTTGACCGGGCGCAGGGGCGCCTTCGCCCGGTCCTCTCCCAGAAATTGCTTGTGGAGGGCGAGCACCGCGGTTTCCGGAGCTTCCGTTTTTTCAATGGCGGATCCTGACATAACGTTCTCTTTACTTAGCCGGGGCGGTGACCTTGTCGTAGCCCTGCGCTTCGAGTTCGTGGGCCAGCTCCTTGCCGCCGGACTTGACGATTTTGCCGCCGCTGAACACGTGCACGAATTGCGGCTCGATATAATTGAGCAACCGCTGGTAATGGGTGATCAGGATCAACGCGTTGTTTTCGTGGGTGAGCTTGTTGATGCCTTCTGCCACCACTTTCATCGCGTCGATGTCGAGGCCGGAGTCGGTCTCATCCAGAATGGTCAGCTTGGGTTCGAGCACGGCCATCTGCAGAATTTCGTTTTTCTTTTTCTCGCCGCCGGAGAACCCTTCGTTCAAAGACCGGTCCTTGTATTTTTTATCCATGCCGACCAGCTTCATTTTTTCGTCGAGGATTTCATCGAAGTCCAGAGGATCAACCTCTTCTTCCCCTTTGTGTACCAGCTTGGCGTTGTAGGCCATGCGCAGAAACTCGGCATTGTTGACGCCGGGAATTTCCACGGGATATTGGAACCCCATAAAGACGCCGGCCAGGGCTCGGTCCTCCGCGTCCATCTCCAGCAGATTTTTCCCGTTGTAGGTGATGCTGCCCTGCGTCACTTCGTAGGACGGGTGACCCACCAGCACTTTCGCCAGGGTGCTTTTGCCGGAACCGTTGGGTCCCATGATGGCGTGGATTTCGCCCGTGTTCACCGTCAGCGAAACGCCCATGACGATTTCGGTGCCCTCGAACCCCGCGTGCAAATCTTTGATTTCGAGTAATGACATAGTTTTATTCAACCTTCGTACAAATTAAAAAAGCCACCCTTCGACAGGCTCAGGGTGACGTTTAAGGAGAACTCCCCCCCGCCCCCTCACAAGGGGGGGGGGGGAATT
>SMVT01000015.1 GCA_004357365.1 Nitrospina sp. | reverse complement strand
TCCACATGGCGCACATCCTAGCACAAGCCGCTCCTTAGCAGGAGGAGCTCCTTGCTAACAGTTACCGGCAAGCAATGACCACTGAGCGCAATCCGGTGCTTTTAAAGTTACCTGCGGAGGTACTCCGCCCCGGAGGGGGAACTTGCGGATAGTTGCCGCCTGGAGAGAGCCATTGGGTGCGTTTAAAAAAAATGAGTCCGGGGTCACGCCGGTGGGATATAATAAATTCCTTTCGCTCAATTTGGACGCCCGAATGACGCCTCATGCATTATAAATCCCTGAGAGAATTTATCGAACGGCTGGAAGCCGAGGGGGAACTGGTGCGCATCGCTGAGCCAGTCTCTCCCCTCCTGGAAATCGCCGAGGTCACCGACCGCGTCTCCAAAAGCCCGGACGGTGGCAAGGCGCTGTTGTTCGAAAACGTCGAAGGCTCCGCCATGCCGGTTTTGATCAACGCTTTCGGCAGTTGGCGGCGCATCCGGTTGGCGCTCGGTGTGGCCGACCTGGAGAGCATCGCGCGGGAGATTGAACGGTATCTCAAAATCGCCCCGCCCGCAACGCTGATGGACAAGGCCAAACTCCTGCCCATGCTCCTGCAGGCGTCCAAATTTCCTCCGAAAGCGGTCTCCGCCAAGCAGGCCTCCTGCCAGGAGGTGGTGATGACGGGAGATGAGGTGGACCTCGGCCGCATCCCTATCATCCAATGCTGGCCTCAGGATGCCGGACGGTTCATCACCTTCCCCATCGTCATCAACCGGAGCCTGGACCGGTCGATCCGCAATGTCGGACTGTACCGCATGCAGGTGTTCGACAAAACCACTACCGCCATGCACTGGCACATTCATAAAGACGGCGCTCATTTTTTTCACGAATACCGGAAAGAAAACAGACGCATGGAGGTGGCGGTGGCGATCGGCGCCGATCCCGCCACCTGCTACGCCGCCTCCGCGCCCCTGCCTTACGGCATCGACGAATTTCTGCTGGCAGGGTTCATCCGCAAACATCCGGTGCCGCTGGTGAAATGCAAAACCGTCGACCTCGAAGTCCCGGCGCATGCCGAAATCGTGCTGGAAGGTTATATCGATCCCGCCGTGATGCGGCTGGAAGGGCCGTTCGGCGACCATACCGGCTATTATTCGCAGGACGGCGACTATCCGGTGTTCCACGTCACCGCCGTCACGCACCGCAAAGATCCGGTGTACCTGACCACCATCGTCGGCATCCCGCCGCAGGAGGATTTTTATCTCGGCAAGGCGACCGAGCGCATTTTCCTGCCGCTGCTCAGAACTCAGCTCCCGGAGGTCGTCGACATGAACATGCCGCTGGAAGGGGTGTTTCACAACTGCGTGATCATTTCTTTAAATAAGCGCTACCCGATGCAGGCGCGGCGCCTCATGAGCGCCCTGTGGGGGCTGGGACAGATGAGCTTCGTGAAGACCATCATCACCGTGGATGCGGAGGTTGACGTTCAGAATGAAGCCGAAGTTTTAAAACTCCTGCTCGACGAGGTCGACCTGGAGCGGGATCTGTTTTTCTCGGAGGGCATTCTCGACGTGCTGAACCATGCCTCCGACCAGGCTTTGTACGGCTCCAAACTGGGCATCGACGCCACCCGGGTCATCGACGGCGAACCGCCCCGGTCTCCAGCGCCGGACGAAACGCCAGTCCCGGAAGCCGGACTTGCTGAGCGGGTTAAAGAAAATTTTCCGGAAGTGCAATCCAGCCGTCTGATTCAATTGTCCCCGCGCCGGCCGATTCTGCTGGTCGCGCTGGATAAACAACAACCCGGACAGAGTACCGGGTTCATCCGGACTTTTTTTGAGAACGACGCGTTTCAATCCATAGGGATCCTCCTGGTGCTGGAAGCGCATGTGAATACCGCCAACACATCGCAAGTCCTCTGGAAACTGTTCAACAACCTCGATCCCAAACGCGATGTCCATGTCTCCGATCAGCGGGTCGGCATCGACGTCACACGCAAAATGCCCGAGGAAGGCTACCGGCAAAACTGGCCAGAGGAAATTGTCATGTCCGAGGATATCGTCCAACGGGTCGATCAAAAGTGGCATCAACTATTTAAAGTAAAACCTTAAGTTAATACACCTAGCTATTGTTATGGCTTTAGAAAATATAACCATCAAAGGTGCCCGCGAGCACAACCTGAAAAACGTCAATCTGACCCTGCCACGGGAACAGCTGGTGGTCATCACCGGTCTCAGCGGGTCCGGCAAATCCTCGCTCGCGTTCGATACCATCTACGCCGAGGGCCAGCGCCGCTATGTCGAATCGCTGTCCGCCTACGCCCGGCAGTTTCTGGAATTGATGGAGAAACCGGACGTCGATTACATCGAGGGCCTGTCGCCCGCCATCTCCATCGAACAGAAAGCCTCCAGTAAAAATCCCCGGTCCACCGTCGGCACCGTCACCGAAATTTACGATTACATGCGCCTGTTGTACGCCCGCGTCGGTCATGTGTTTTGTTACGGTTGCGGACGCCAGATCGCTTCGCAAACGGTTCAGCAGATCACCGATCAGGTGCAGAGCATCCCGGAGGGCCGCAAGGTGATGATCCTGGCGCCCCTCGTGAAAGACCGCAAGGGGGAATTCAAAAAGGACCTGCTCGAACTCCAGAAAAAAGGCTTCGTCCGGGCCCGGATCGACGGCGCAGTGCGCCAGCTGGAAGAAGGCGTCGAACTCAACAAAAAATTCAAGCACACGATCGAAGCGGTGGTGGACCGCCTGGTCATCAAAAGCAAGATGGGCAAGCGATTGGCGGAATCCATCGAAACCGCCCTGCAACTGGGCGACGGCAGTCTGGTGGTTTCCATCCTGGCGGGCAGAAAATCGGAAAAGGACGAGGAACTGTTGTTCAGTGAAAAGTTCGCGTGCAGTTACTGCGGCATCAGTTATCCGGAGCTGGAGCCGCGCCTGTTCTCATTCAACAATCCCACCGGTGCCTGTTTCAAATGCGATGGGCTGGGAAACAAGATGGAGATCGATCCCGACCTGGTGGTGCCCGACGCGTCGCTTTCGATCCGCGACGGGGCGATCCATCCCTGGCAGAAAAAAACCTCCATCAGTTTCCACCAGATGGTGGAAGCCCTGGCACAGAATTTCAAATTCAAATTGAGCACGCCGCTCAAGGACCTGCCGCAGGAAACCCGCGACCTCCTGCTCTACGGGGCGGGTGACCGGCCGGTGAAATATTTTTATGAGAAAAACAACCGAAGGCAGACCTATACCGGCACCTACGACGGCATCATCCCGAATTTGGAACGGCGCTACCACGAAACCGAATCCGCTTCCCAGCGGGAGGAAATCGCGCGCTACATGCGCGCCCTGCCCTGCCCTGCGTGCAACGGAACCCGGCTGAAAAAGGAAGCCGTTTCGGTACAGGTCGGCCAGAAAAATATTGTGGAGCTGACCGAACTGTCCATCGGTGCGCTGGGCCGGTTCTTCGAGGCGTTGAAATTCGGCGAGCAGGAATATGCCATCGCGCGCCGCATCGTCAAGGAGATCAAAGAGCGCCTCAAGTTTCTGATGGCCGTCGGACTGGACTACCTGACGCTCAATCGGATGTCGGCCACTCTTTCGGGAGGGGAAGGCCAGCGCATCCGCCTCGCCACGCAGATCGGATCCAGCCTGATGGGCGTGCTGTACGTGCTGGATGAACCGAGCATCGGCCTGCACCAGCGCGACAACGACCGCCTGCTGGCCACGCTCACCCAACTGCGCGACCTCGGCAACACGGTGATCGTGGTTGAACACGACGCGAGCACGATTACCGCGGCCGATTACGTGGTCGACCTCGGACCGGGCGCTGGCATCCACGGCGGGGAGGTGATTTTTGCGGGCACACCCAAGGCGTTACTGAAAAGCAAAACCTCACTCACCGCGCAATACCTTTCGGGACGCAAACAGATTCCCGTTCCCAAAAATCGCCGCAAGGGGAGCGGACACTTTCTGGAAATCAAGGGCGCGCAACACAACAATCTGAAGAGCATCGACGTCAGCATTCCGCTGGGCTGCCTCACCTGCATCACCGGCGTCTCCGGTTCCGGTAAAAGCACGCTGACCATCGACATCCTGTACAAGGCGCTCGCCAGCCACTTCTGGGGATCGATGGACAAACCGGGAGCCTTCAAGAAGATCGAGGGAATTTACCATCTGGATAAGGTGATCGACATCGACCAGTCGCCGATCGGCCGCACGCCGCGGTCCAATCCGGCCACCTACACCGGCCTGTTCACCCTGATCCGCGACCTGTTCAGCGAGGTGCCGGAAGCGCGCCTGCGCGGGTACCGTCCGGGCCGGTTCAGTTTCAACGTCAAGGGCGGGCGTTGTGAAGCCTGCCAGGGCGACGGCCTGATCAAAGTGGAGATGCATTTCCTGCCGGATATCTTCGTCACCTGCGAAGTGTGCCGTGGCAAGCGGTTCAACCGCGAGACGCTGGAGATTCTATACAAGGGCAAAACCATTGCCGGCGTGTTGGAGATGACGGCGGAAGAAGCCCTTGATTTTTTTCAAAACATCCCGGCCATCAAAAACAAGCTGAAAACCATCACCGACGTCGGGCTCGACTACATCCAACTCGGCCAGCCCGCGACCACGCTTTCCGGCGGCGAAGCACAACGCGTGAAGCTCGCCAAGGAACTCAGCAAGCGCAGTACCGGTCAAACCCTGTACATCCTCGACGAACCCACCACCGGTCTGCACTTTCACGATATCGAGCATCTGCTGGGGGTGATTTCCAAACTGGTGGACGCGGGCAACAGCGTGATCATCATCGAGCACAACCTCGACGTGATCAAAACCGCCGATTACATCATCGACCTGGGCCCGGAAGGCGGCGACAAGGGCGGCGAAGTGGTGGCCTGCGGCACGCCGGAAGAAATCGTGAAGGTCAAAAAATCCTATACGGGGCATTATTTAAAGGATTACCTGAATAAAAAATAATCGGCCCCGGACATTCTTCTCGCCTTTCCCAACCTCGTTTCACGCGCCCCGATCCCGCGCGGCAAGCGTATTGTTATAATAAATTCAATAAGATCGCAAATCCCGTTCGGCATGTGCAGGAAAAAAGGAATCCCCAAGGGAAAATCAACATCCTTAATACTATCAGGCAACGTTTTCCTTATGGGGGGTTTCATGGCTTTCATTTTCCATCATACTTCTGCTGATGAAAACCCGCCTTTTCCGAGTTCACGATTGATCAAGGAGGAGGAAATATGAGAAAAAGAAAACCCAAACCCAATCCCAACGAAGAAATCGGCGACTATATGGCCAGTCCGGTTTTGAGTATCGCTCCCGATGCGTCGACACAGGAAGCGGCACAATTAATGGAATCAAAACATATCGGATCGCTACTGGTTAAAGATGGCGATACCTATGTTGGAATTGTCACGGAAACGGATTTAACGCGGAAAATCTTGGCGCGGGGGTTGCAGGATAAAGACTCCAAGGTCAGTGACATCATGACCGCCCCGCTCCAGACTATCGATTGTCATGAACCCATTGTGGATGCCAACCAGTTGATGGCCACCAAAAGGATTCGTCATATCGCTGTTACGGAAAATGATCAAGTGGTGGGCATGCTCTCGGTCAAGGACTTGATCCATTACTTTGCCAACCCGCGTATGCGGTCCTGGTAACGACGGGATTGCGCCCGAAATGTAAGGGCTGGGGAAAGGTCAATCGGATTTTTTGGTTTCGAGGCGGGCCACGGCGCGGAACAGCTTGTCCTGGGCTTCCTTGAAGGTGTCTTCTTCGAGGTCGGTTTTTTCGAGGAGTTTTTCAGCCGCCGCACGTGCAGCTTCGGCGCGGCCGTGGTCGATCTCGTGCAGGAATTCGGCGGACTCGGCCAGCACCGTGACGCGGTTGGCGGTGACTTCGGCGTAGCCGTAGCTGACCACCAACTCGACCACCTCTTCCCCTTTTTCGTAAGAGAACCGGCCCGGACGCAGGGTGGTGAGCAGGGGCGCGTGATTGGGCAAAATGCCCAGGTCCCCGTCACATCCGGGAATATTCACCTGGTCCACTTCCGGGTCGACCACCATTTCCTTTTCCGGGGTCACCACGGTTAAAAAAAGTTTTTCCGCCATCGGTTGTTATCCTTGCTTAATTTTTTCGGCTTTTTCGTAAACTTCCTCAATTTTGCCCACCATGTAGAACGCCTGCTCGGGGATGTCCTCCATTTTGCCGTCAATGATTTCCTTGAAGCCTTTGATGGTATCCTCCACCTTGACGTATTTTCCGGGTGTGCCGGTAAACGTTTCGGCCACGAAGAACGGTTGTGACAGGTATTTTTGGATTTTACGCGCCCGCAACACCAGCGCCTTGTCTTCCTCGGTCAGTTCGTCCATACCGAGAAT
>SMVT01000014.1 GCA_004357365.1 Nitrospina sp. | reverse complement strand
GTTACAACAAGGGCTGTTATATCGGGCAGGAGGTGATTGCCCGGATCAAAACCTACGGCTCTCCGGCTTTCGCGCTGATGGGTATCGTTCTGGACGGGGATACCCTGCCCGCCATGGACGCCCGGATCCAGATGAAAACCAAAAAAATCGGTGTGGTCAAAAGTTCGGTCTATTCCCCCTCACTGGACAAGGTAATCGCCCTGGCCTACCTGCAGAAAGATTTCCGCAGTCCCGACCAAACCTACAAAGTCACCCTGAACGATGAACCGGCAAAGGTCACCACCTGTTTGCTGCCGTTTTACCAGACGGCGGGCAAAACCGAGCGGGCGAAACAGCTCCACCATGATGCTCTGGCTCTTTTCAAAAATGAAAACAACCTGGACCGCCCCATTGCTCTGTTGCGGGAAGCGATCGCCCTCGACCCGAAATATGCTCCCGGTTACGAGGCGCTGGGGGTCATGCTGTCCAAACAGAACCAACTGGACGAGGCCATCGCGCTGATGAAACGCCTCGCGGAAATCGACCCGCAGGAAATCATGGCGCACACCAATCTTTCCATTTATTACATGCAACAGGGCCGCATCGAAGACGCGGAGCTGGAGAAAGGCGAAGCCACGGCGATCCAGTTCGAAAAATTGATCGAGGAAAAGCAGGCGGAAAAAGCTCGCGCTAAGCAGGCCTCTCAGCAACAGCAGGATCGGGAAAGTCAGGTGGAGATGTTCCACAAGGTGCTGGAGATCGATCCGGTCGACCAAGTGGCCAATTTCGGCCTCGGCTCCATTTACCTGGATACCGGCAAGTACGAGGAGGCCGTGGGACCGCTCCAAACGGTGGTGGAGCATTATCAGGATCATTCGGCGGCTTACCTGGTTCTGGGCAAGGCACTGGAGAAGCTGGAGCGCAGGGAAGATGCAGCGGGCGTGTATCAAAAAGGCATTGAAGCGGCTTCCAAAAAAGGCGATTTGATGCCGTTAAGAGATATGCAGAACCGGCTGAATCAGATTTTGCAGTCCGGCTCCTGACCCTTCAGGAAGCCCCACATATCCGACCCGGGATCCAATACCCCCTTCTGGATCAACCCCTGCGTCACCGATGCCCCGTGATCCATCAAAAACCAGGCGCGCAGTAAAAACTTTTCTTCCGGCGTGGTGTAGGCGTCCTCCCATTCGGTGACGGAGGAATGCTTTTTCAAGGCCTGCATCAGAGTGTCCGGAACGTTCAGCCGTCTTTTCTTCACGAAGGATTGGTATCCATCGATCAGCATCGGCTGATAATCCTTGCGGCTGATTTTGATCAATTCCGAGACGCTGGGCAGGGCGTCTTTATGGTATTGGAAAAATTTAAGCTTGTAGTACTGGTGAATGGTCTCCAGCCGGAAGTAACAATGCAAGTCCACCACCTCCTCCCCGTACGCCTGGACGAGGTATTGCCGGATCAGCGGTTTGCCGTTCTGCAAGAGTAATTTGTTCAGCCGGCCCCGGTCGAACAGGTGAATCCGCACCGTGCTCAAATGCTTGCAGCACTGGTCCTCGATATCCTTCCTGAACAGGGTGTTTTGCGGCGGCACCCGGTACCAGTAAATTTCTTCCCGCGCCACTTGCATAGCCTGCTGGTAGGATTCGGCGATTTGATGATTGTTCGCCTTCTTGGCTTGACGGGCGATCTGATAGGCATTATCGGTGCCGAAGCCCAGCTCGATCAGCCGGTTCTGGAATTCTTTGCGGGTTCCCATCAGGTACCCCCCGCGTTCCTTGATGTGGTCGCGGGCCTTGTCCACGCCGCGCAGAGCCAGGCTGACGTCGCGAGGCGTTAACTCCAGCTCCAGGTTATGGGCGAATTGGTAAATGTCGTGGAGGGTTTTGTAATTCAGTTTGTCGATATACAGAAACTTCTGGATATTTTTTTCATGGAATCTGCATTTTTCGAATATTTTGATTTTCTTGTATTTCACTTCCTCCCAATACTTGCGGGTTCCTTCCTTTTTATTAAACTGCCCCTGAATCTCCGACCGCGCCTTGAAAAAATAACTGCGGAGCAGATACCACTTGGATTTCAATGTGGATTCGATGATCCACCGGTACTTGGGGGTGAGCACGGTCAGTTTGGGATCGTCAAGCAATTCGATCTCGCCGGTGACCAGGATATAGTCCAGAAGCTCCAGGTGGCGCTCCAGTAGAATCGGGTTAATGGTTTCGACGAATTTGCGGTACACGGTTTCCCACCGGTGCAGATCGAAGCCCCCGGGACTGCCATTGGTTTTACCGGCGGCCAACCCCTTCTTGACGGTTTGTATTCCGCTCTTTTCAATTTTTTGAAACAGCTCGTCCCGCGCCCCGATGTCCCGGATTTTGATCTGCTTGAGGCGGCTGATGATGGTCTGGGATTGTTCTTGGATTTCCCGGTCGAAATCCTCGTAGGTTTTGCTGGGAGAAAAATAGATGGCGGCGAGCAGGTCGTCCACCATGTCCAGGGACACGATGGTTTTCCGGGACAGCTTTTTATACTGATCAAAATCCAGGGTTTTACTGCCGGTCTGGCAGGACCGGATATCGTTCAGATAGGAACGGGCACGATCGAGATCCTCGGATTGGACGTAAGGATCGTTGATCACCTTGAGGAACAGAGATTCGGCTTTTTGCAAATCCCTTTTGGCCAGGAGCTCCAGCCCCTGGTTTAAAGGATCAAATACAAACATAAGGCACGGTGCGCCTTGTTTTTTACGGACTTCATCCGGGTTCACAGGCAAGAACGCCTTCCCGCCCAAATACCATTTCAGCTTATAGAACTATCCATCCAATAATCCAATATGAATAATGTTCCAAAACCTGGGAGCGTATTCGATCCGCTCTGTATCTATCCCGATGAAATTTCAAAAATAAGGCTATTTAAGCCCCGCCTAAATTCGGCGGGGTGTAATTGATATCAAAAATGCTGAATACGACACAAAAAATGCCGTTATTAAGATGCAAAGATATAATCTCAGGTTTTAATAAAAAATTCCAGCCCCAAAAACCCACGCCAAAACGGCGGTAAATCCTTTTGTTAAAAAAGGTTAGAATGGATTGATTCCAAACCCGGAATTTAATATTTCAGGGTATGGAAGATGGTGAGGGCTTTCTGGCCGTTTCTTTCCTTGTTGTTCCCGTTCCAGATGGCGAAGGCGATGGGGGTTTGATCTCCTAAAAACTGGGTGTCGTTCGGATCGTTCGTTTTTAGGGTGCGCTTGAAGACGACCATCCAGCGGTTGTTGCTCCAGTTGCCGCTGCCATCGACATCCTGCTGGGCCTGGGTGGTGAGCGTGCTGAACCCTTCGGCATTGAGGTCTTCGACCGGCGACCGCCGCAGGGTGTTATCGGACAGCATATTACCGGTGGCACGGCCGGGGTTGAACACGTCCTCGTTTTTCCCCATGCCCGGGTCGATGGAGGGGTGACGTTCGGAGACTTTCGGTTGTTGATTGGGAGATAACACCAGTTTTCCGCCCGGCTCGTAGATATAATAACTGCCGGACCCCATCGCCATATAGTTGTACTGGTCTTCCAGGTCCTGCATCATTTCGTTGCCGGCGTGCCCGGCGTCCTCCTTGTTCCAGGTGGCCTTCCATTGCCAGATGTTGACGCGCTGCCCCTCGCCGCCCATGGTAAATGGAGGCACCGGACCCGACGGGTCCTGCGGAAACATCACCGCCGCCTGGTCCTTGTATTGCTGGTTCTGGACCATGATGTCGTTGCGGGTGGAGTCGACCCATTCCAGGCGAATGGCGATCTCCTTCCCATTGCTGGCGGCTTTGACGTTAACCCATTTGGTCGCCGGTGCGGGCCACATGGGATTGGTGATCATTTGCGGTTGCAGGTCGATGATGCTGTGCTTGCCTTGGGTCGGGCCATAATTGGACCAGAACACATCGGAGGGATTGACGGGAATTTCGCCGTGGACGCGGACCGCTTCAATCGTGGCGGCGGCGGCGGAAATGGGAGCCGCCAGGGTCCACAGGACAAGTAAAACCGCAATGAGGGTTTTGCAGTCAGCCACTTGTTCGGTCCCGTTTTGGAGGGGAACCTGATCTTAATGCAGTCGAGGCAGGTTATTTAACAGGTTCACATTCGGCCGGAGCGTTGGCAACCAGATCGTTTTCCATACTGTAGGAAAGGGATCGGTACTCGGGTTCTTCCACCTTGATGGGTTTCACATCCAGCAAGGCGCATTCATTATGCACCATCAGGGACAGGATATCGACCAGGTCCTTATACAAACCGCGCTCCGCCTTGCGGGAAGTAAAAATACAAAACAGAGGAGTCCATCGGCCGATATGGTTCCGGATGAATTTTTTGGTGGTGGCACGCACCACGGCGATTTTCTTCTCATCGTGGCCGTTGGTGATGCCATAGGCCTCCCGGAAACACAGGTAGGACATGAAGGCCAATTCGACGGAAATATGATCGACCCGCTCCCTGCCGCGGTTTTTGGGGAACTCGAACCCGAAGGTTTCATAAAAACCGCCGAGCTGGATTAACACGTCCGTCTGGGACTGAATACCGCCTTCCGTCCCATACTGCATCTCGTAGGGCGGGCATTCCTGGGAGACTGCGTGTCCGAATACGGTGACATACACCGCTTGCACCTGTTTCAAAGCCATTTTGGGGAGATACTTGCCGAAATTTCCGACCATGGCCTCTATTTTTTTCCAGTCGCCTTCATCCAGAAGAACCACGTCAAACGGTTCCAGCAGGGAATTGGGACGGAAAAATTTCCGGTTCCAGGGATAACTGAACCCATTGGACAGAATGTCATAAATCCGGCCACGGGCCAACTGCAGGGCTATTCTCTGCTCTTTGCATTCTTCCAAGGAACCCATTTCACCAAACTTCACCAGAATCGGATCTTGCTCTATGACTTCGCTTACTTCGGACATGGGACTCTCCCTCAAAATAGTCGGACCGTAACCAGGTCCAAACACCGTTTAAAACCTCAAGCCTTGCATCCCCTCACGGGCCCGGCTGGCCGGCCCGATTTGCAAGTTTAGTTTAATTTGAACCAAAAGGAAATTTTAATTGCTTAACTTATCACAAACGGCTAAAAAATCAAGCCGTTCCGGCTCTCAATTCGTAGACCTCGATACACCGGTCACAGGCCCCGTCCTTGCTTTCCCAATCCGGGAAATCGATTTGGATCGCCTCGATGACCATTTCATCACACACGCTTTCCGGATCGTCCACCCAGTTATAGGTCGGAAATTTACACAACGGACAGGGCGATCCCTGCAGATGGATATATTCTTGATCCTCCGCGGTGAAATCCTCCGAATAATCGATAAAGGTGCTGATCAGGGTTTCCAGATCGGTGGCCATGGACAGCAGTTCTTCGTGAGTCAGCTTCTCCGATTTCCACAGGCCCTCGAAAATACCGCGTCTCTGCTCCTCGGGAATTTTCCGGTAATAGTTGTCGAATTCGCGGTAGCGCGCATCTTTGGTCAGGACCGAGCGGATTTTCCTCCGGGCCAGACGCGAGTCGACGAATATATTCCACAACAGGCGGAAGCGCGCGGTGATGAGGTTTTTCATCGACGGGTTGCC
>SMVT01000013.1 GCA_004357365.1 Nitrospina sp. | reverse complement strand
CTGCGCCAAAATTAAATCGGATAAAGTTATCAAAGCCTGATGATTGAACCCTGAACACATTAACTCCCGGGCACCGCGTATCACCGGAACTCTCCATTAAGGAACTTATGCAATTTTTACTGCACCATAACGTTATCATCCAAGCCATTGCCGGCAACCACCATGAAATCCTCGAACAGTGCCGGGACGTGAAGTCCGCAGGATGGGTTCTGTCCAACTCCCTGGCCACCATTCACTCCCATTTGAGCAAGACCATGGAAATGGATGAAGCTCACGACGCGCTCAAGAAAGCCTTGCAGGGGATCCCCGTGGCCTCGCTCACCGGAACCGATCTGGTGGAAACCCCGCCCTCCGCGGACCTGGATTATTTGGATTCTTTGGCGGTGCGCACGGTGGAGGTGTTCAAGCTGGATGGCATCATCACGCTCAAACCGAAAGTTTTCGCCGAGTCGGAAATTCGCGCATTCCCACCGGGCGAACTGACTCAGGTTCTGGAAGAGGGCCTGGCTAGCATCGAAAAGGTTCCCATATTGGATATTCCCGCCACCTATCCGCAAATGTGGAACGATGTGGAACACGAAATGTTCAAGGTGGTGCGGTCGGGTCATTTCATACTGGGCCCGAAGGTGGAAGAACTGGAAGAACAGATCGCCGGCTACACCCAGGCGCCCTATGCCGTCGGTGTCTCCTCCGGCACCGACGCCCTGCTGCTGGCCTTGATGGCGGCGGACATTGGACCCGGTGATGAAGTCATCACCACGCCTTACACCTTTTTCGCGACGGCGGGTTCGATCGTGCGCACTGGTGCCAAACCGGTCTTCGTCGATATCGATCCGATCACCTTCAACATGGATGTGCAAAAAATCGAAGCGGCCATCACTCCCCAGACCAAAGCCATCATGCCCGTCCACCTGTTTGGACAATGCGTCGAAATGCCTCCACTGCTGGAGTTGGCGGACAAACACAAACTGCTGGTCATCGAAGACGCCGCCCAGGCCATCGGCTCGGAATATCTGGAACGGCGCGCCGGCGGTATGGGCGATTTTGGCTGTTTTTCGTTTTTCCCGACCAAAAACCTCGGCGGATTCGGCGACGCGGGATTGGTCACCACCCGCTCCAAAGAGTTTTATGAAAAACTCAAAATTTTGCGGGTGCACGGAATGGAGCCGAAATATTATCACTCCATGATCGGCGGGAATTTCCGCATCGACGCCTTGCAGGCGGCCATCATCCTCGCCAAGCTCATTCATCTGGAAAACTGGATCGACGACCGCCGCAACAATGCCCAGCGGTACCACCGGCTGTTCCGGAAGTTTGCATTAAGCGATCAATTTTCCCTGCCGATGGAAATTTTTCCGAGGCATGTCTATAACCAGTATGTGGTTCGGGTCCATTACAGCCAGAGAGATGAATTGAAGGAATATTTGAACAGCCGCAACGCGGGGTGCGAGATTTATTATCCCCTGCCCCTGCACCTGCAGGAATGCTTCAAGGACCTCGGTTACAAAAAGGGAGATTTCCCGGAAGCGGAACGGGCGGCGGGGGAAACACTTGCCCTGCCGGTGTCCAACGAGGTGACCCAGGAACAACAGCAATGGGTGATCGAAAAAATCCGGGCGTTTATTTCTTCTCATTAAGTCCCGGCTTTCTCTCCCGCCCAACTCCCGACAAAAGTCCGCCTGTTATTCAATATTTTCGGAATTTTTGTGCGATGGGATTGCGCCTGCCGGAGCCGAACGCTTTGGCCGTGACCTTGAGGCCGGGCGCGGCCTGGTTTCGCTTGTATTCATTCTGATCCACCTTGCGCGCCACCTGCCGGACCACCTCGGCGTCAAAACCTTCCTCGATCAACCGGTCGACTGACCAGTGCTTCTCCACATAGCCTTCGAGAATGGGGTCGAGCACCTCGTAAGGCGGCAGGCTGTCCTGATCGGTTTGATTGGGCCTCAGCTCCGCCGTCGGCGGCCGCTCGATGATGCTGCGCGGAATGATTTCATGATCGCGGTTGATCCAGTCCGCCAGCGCGTACACCTTCATCTTCGGCACGTCGGAAATCACCGACAGGCCCCCGGCCATATCGCCGTAGAGCGTACAATAACCCACCGACATCTCGCTTTTGTTACCGGTGGAAAGTACCATGCTTCCCAGCTTGTTCGACGCCGCCATCAAAATGTTGCCGCGTATCCGCGCCTGGATATTCTCTTCGGTGACGTCTTCCGCCATATCCGGAAACAGCGGACTCAACGAATGCCTGTATTCATCAAACAACTTCCTGATGGAAACAATCGAAAACGCGATGCCCAGATTATTGGCCAGGCGTTTTGCATCGGAGATGCTCTGGTCCGCCGTGTACTGGGACGGCATGCTGATGCCCATCACATTCTTGGAGCCCAGCGCCTCGACGGCCACCGCCGCGACCACCGCGGAGTCGATGCCGCCGGAAAGGCCGACCACCGCTTTCTGATAACCGCATTTGTTCAGATAATCCCGCACTCCCATCACCAGGCCGCGAAACATTTCATCTTCATCGCATTCCGGAGTGGGACGCAGATCGCCCTTACTCTGGTCCAGATCGACCAGCACCAGGTCCTCTTCAAACCCTTTGGCTTGCGCGATGACCTCCCCGGTGGCGGACAGGGCGAAACTGTGGCCGTCGAACAGCAGGTCGTCGTTGCCGCCGACCTGGTTGACCAGCACAAAAGGAAGATGGAACTGTTTCACGATGTAACGTCCCAGCTCAAGGCGGGTTTGCCAGCGGCCGACGCAGTAGGGCGAGGCGGAAACGTTAAGAATAATCTCGGCACCCGCTTGCACCAATTCCTCGACCGGGTTGGATTGATAGATGTCCTGATCGTAAAAGCCGGGGAAGTTCCAGATATCCTCACAGAGGGTGATGCCGAGTTTCTTGCCGAACCCTTCATAAACCACCGGGCGGCTCCCCGCCTGAAAGTAGCGGGTTTCATCATAAACGTCATAGGAAGGCAGGAGCACTTTATCGGCCTGGGCCAGAATTTTTCCACGGTGGAAAAGGGTCGCGGAATTGGTCAGACCCTTGCCAGTGGTGCCCTCGTGTTTTCCGACATGCCCCAGGAGAACGGCCGGACTCTGGATTTTGGACACCAGATCGGCCAGGGCTTTTTGTCCATCAGAAATTAATTCCGGCTTGTAGAGCAGGTCCCGGGGCGGATACCCCGTCAACGCCAGCTCGGAAGCCACCACCAGATCCGCCCCCGCTTTTTCGGCGGCACGGCAGGCGTCTTCGATTTTCCGGGAGTTCCCCTCCAGGTCGCCAATGGTCGGGTTCAACTGAGCCAGGGCAATTTTCAATCCGGTTCGCTCCATGGTTCTGGGTTGAGGAGGTCTTGCGATCCCTATTATATAGTAATGTTTTTACAGGCTTGGTAAATTAGTTTAAAATACTTTTTTGGGGATTGTCCGGCCTGTCGAGCGGTTTAACGATCATTTCGCCCCCAGGCTCGAAGACGGCACCGTGACCCATCCGATCCCATTTCATCACCTTAGGGACCCGTAATGACCCAGGTTTATTTAGTCACCGGCGGCGCCGGTTTTATCGGAAGCAATTTCGTTCTTGGCCTGATCGGCCGGGGAGACGTCCGGGTCGTCAACCTGGACGCCCTGACTTATGCCGGGAATCTGGACACACTGGCCCCCGTGATGGATGACCCCAATCACGTTTTCGTTCACGGCAGCATTCAGGACCGCGCCCTGGTCAAGGACCTCATGGACCGGCACCGGCCTTCGGCCGTCATCAATTTCGCGGCGGAGTCCCATGTCGACCGCTCCATCGATTCGCCGGGCGAATTCATCCAGACCAACGTGGTGGGCACGTTCGAGTTGCTGGAAGCGTTTCGCAACTACCACGCGGCGTCTCCCGACAAAGATCGCGCATCGCTTCGCTTTCTTCACGTGTCCACGGATGAGGTGTACGGCAGTCTGGGCGCCAAGGGGTATTTTACCGAAGAGACGCCCTACGCCCCAAGCTCGCCCTACTCCGCTTCGAAAGCCGGGGCGGATCACCTGGTGCGGGCCTATCATCACACCTACGGGTTGCCGGTGCTGATCACCAACTGTTCCAACAACTACGGCCCCTATCAATTTCCGGAAAAGCTGATTCCGCTGATCATTCAAAAGGCGCTGGCCGGGGAACCGCTTCCGGTTTACGGAGACGGCATGCAGGTGCGCGACTGGCTGTATGTGGAAGATCACTGCCGGGCGATTCTCACGGTGCTGGACCGGGGAACGGTCGGCGAGGTGTACAACATCGGCGGTCACAACGAAATGGCCAATCTGGATGTGGTGAAAACCATTTGCGGACTGCTCGACGAAATGGTGCCGGATTCTTCCCACAAGCCTCATGCATCGCTGATCCGTTTCGTGGAGGACCGTCCGGGACACGACCGCCGCTACGCCATCGACGCCGGCAAACTGCAACGGGAACTGGGATGGAAACCGGAGGAAACGTTCGTAACCGGCATACGCAAAACCGTCCGGTGGTACCTCGATCACCGGGATTGGGTGGAACGCGTCGCCTCCGGGGAATACCGGGGAGAACGCCTGGGACTGGGCGAGAAATAGGGACCGTCATTCATGATCCATAAAGGCATCATACTCGCGGGCGGGTCGGGCACCCGGCTCTACCCGTTGACCCAGGTCGTCAGCAAACAACTGCTCCCGTTGTACGACAAGCCGATGATCTATTACCCGCTCTCCACGCTGATGCTGTCGGGCATTACCGATATCCTGATCATCACCACCCCGCACGATCAACCGCTGTTCCAGGAACTGCTGAAGGACGGCAGCCAGTGGGGCATCCAAATCCGCTACGCCACCCAACCCGAGCCGGGAGGGCTGGCGCAGGCGTTCATCATCGGCCGGGAATTTATCGGTGACGACGGATGCTGTCTGATCCTCGGCGACAATGTTTTTTACGGCCATGGACTGGTGGGGCTGGTGCGTAAAGCCCGGGAACGGGACAAGGGCGCCACGGTGTTCGGGTACTGGGTCAAAAATCCAGAAGACTACGGCGTGGCGGAATTCGACGCCAACGGGAAGGCCGTCAGCCTGGAGGAAAAACCGAAACATCCCAAATCCAATTACGTGGTGACCGGCCTTTACTTTTACGACAATCAGGTGGTGGACATCGCCGCCCAACTCAAACCGTCCGCGCGCGGCGAACTGGAGATCACCGACGTCAACAAGCATTATTTGAACAAGGGAGAATTGACGGTGGATATTCTGGGCCGCGGTTTCGCCTGGCTCGATACCGGCTCGCACAACGATTTAATGGAAGCCACTAATTTCATCGAAACCATCGAACGCCGTCAGGGCCTCAAGATTTCCTGTCCTGAGGAAATCGCTTTCAACCTGGGTTTGATCGACGCCGCCCGGTTGGAACAACTGGCCGCCCCGCTCAAAAAGAACGGGTACGGCCAATACCTGTTGAACCTGCTCGAGCGGGACCGCCCTTTCTCTTAAAGCGGCCCGGTCCACATACCGCCCATGAACGTATCGTCCCCGAACGCCTGGAAAATTCTTTTGATCGGAAAAGAGGGACATGTGGGTGGCCAGTTGTCCGCACTGCTGCAACCGCTGGGAAAACTGGTGACATTCGGCAAAGACGATCTGGATTTGACGCAGGCGGACCGCATCCGTGAAACCCTCCGCGAGGTCCGTCCCCAGGTGATTGTCAATGCCGCCGCCTACACCGCGGTGGATAAGGCGGAAGATGAAGCGGAGCTGGCGCAGGCGGTCAACGCCACCGCCCCCGCGATTCTGGCGGAAGAGGCAAAACGGCAGGGCGCCGCGCTGGTGCATTTTTCCACCGATTACGTGTTCGACGGCAACAAACCCGGACCTTACACCGAAGAGGACGCCCCGAACCCGCTGAGCGTGTATGGCCGCACCAAGCTGGCCGGGGACGAAGCGATCCAATCCGCCGGCCCGCCGCACCTGATCTTCCGAACCGGCTGGGTGTACGGCTTGCAGGGTAAAAATTTTCTGCTCACCATCCGGCGGTTGGCGAAAGAACGCGATGAATTGAAAATCGTGGACGACCAGGTCGGATCGCCCACCTGGTGCCGGACCATCGCCCAGATAACCGCCAATGTTTTGTCCCAGGTGTTGCCGGAACATTCACCGGGAGACCTCTCCCGGTTCGAGCAAGCCTCCGGTCTGTACAACCTGGTGTGCACCGGGCAGACCAGCTGGTTTGGATTCGCCAAAGCCATTGTGGAAGCCTCCCCCACAACGCGGGATACGAAACTGATCCCGATTCCCACGTCGGAGTATCCCACCGCCGCCCGGCGACCGGCCAACTCGGTCCTCGCCACGGAAAAAATGCGGTCGGCGTTCGGCATCACTCCGCCGGCGTGGGATATTACGCTGAATTATTGCCTCAGCCGGTGACCTTATGTAGTCAAGAAGAGACTTGACCCCTTTTTAAAAGAAATTTGAACCGCAAATTCCTCCAGGACCAAGAGCAGTCGACATATTGAGAGATATCCTTGAATTTTTAAAAGATTTTATTTCATGAAACTAATTAAATTTATCAAAGCTTTTCCGAAGGCAATAAAAGCAGCATTTGTTTTAAGAGAGGTTTTAGAATTACAAGTTGCTGGAAAACAAAAAGAGGCGTTAACCCTGCTTGACAAGCATAAAGAGTTTTTCGAAGGTAGATTGTACAGATATCACCTGTTCCGTGGCCGAATTTTGTTTGTTACTTATGATGACTGCAAAAATGCTATTAAAGAATTCTCTCAGGGGATACACCTTATTAAATCTAGAAAATTTTTAAAACCTAATACTCGTGAGTACCTATTAACCTGGACTAAAGATATGATTTCTAGGTGTAACCTTGAATTAGGCAAAAATGATGAGGCTGACCACTGGCAGAAGGAATGCCAAAAGCACCACTTTGATATTGATAAAATTCCAAAAAAGATAAAGAGCCTATACCCCATGGGATGAATAGGGATCAAAAATGATGTACAGTGATGGTAATCGTTTGATATCCCACCGAAAATAGAAAGGGGTCAAGTCTCTTCTTGCCTACATTAAGATTTCCTTCCAAAAACTAACTCAATTTAAGCCATTCATTGAGTCCATGATCACCCTGGCCTCCGCACCTCCCCCTTCCGGCCCCTGTCCACCCCCCGGTTGACTTCCCAAATCCTCCGGAAGTTAAAGCGGTTTTCCGCAAAAGTTGCCCTAGAATGAAAAGGTAGACTTTTCAGGCCGTGGAAGCCGCGCGCCTGGTCCCAACCACCCACATTTCCCTGTTTTCCAAAAGTCGGATTCCATGCCCGGAACCCTGGTTTTTACCGCGACGTACAATGAAGCCGACAACGTTGAAAATCTCCTCAACGAAATTTTTTCCCACCTGCCGGATGTGGACATTCTGATCGTCGACGACCATTCGCCCGACGGGACGGGCCCCCTTCTGGACCAGCTGGCCGCTAAAAATTCGCGCATCCATGTCGTCCATCGTCCCTCCAAACTGGGCCTCGGT
>SMVT01000012.1 GCA_004357365.1 Nitrospina sp. | reverse complement strand
TTTCAAATATTAAAGGAAGAATCCCCCCGGCCCCCTTTCCAAGGGGGGGGCTAAAACACAGATTCTTCCCTTCCGCAAGCTCAGGACAGGCTGGCTTCGCTCCTTAGAATGACAGTCCACCGCAACGTTTTGTCATCCTGAGCGCCAGCGAAGGATCTGTGTTTTATCCGTGTTTATCGGTGTTCATCTGTGGTTAATTATTCCTTTAGGCTTTTTTGGGATGGGCGCGGGATTCCCAGTAGACGAGAAACACGCTGGCGATGAAGATCGAGGAATAGGTCCCGATGACCACCCCGACCAGGAGGGCGAACGAAAAGTCGTGGATGATTTCGCCGCCGAGAAAAAACAGGGCGGCCACTACCATCAGGGTGGTGCCGGAGGTCAGCAGGGTCCGGCTGAGGGTCTGGTTGATGCTGGTGTTGATGATGTCTCTCAACGGTTCTTTACTTCTGCGGCGGGTGTTTTCGCGGATGCGATCGAAGATAACGATGGTGTCGTTCAACGAATAACCGATGATGGTGAGAAACGCCGCCACCAGCACCAGAGTGAACTCCTTATCCAGCATCGAAAACGCACCGATGGTAATTAGGACGTCGTGAATCAGAGCGATGATGGCGGCGATGGCGTACTGGAACTCAAACCGCCATGAAATATAAATGACGATCGCGATGATGGCGTAGACGATCGAAAGCAGAGCTTTCTGCCTGAGATCCTTGCCCACCTTGGGTCCCACCATCTCGACTCGTTCGATGGTGATTCCAGTGAACCCCTTGGTTTGCAGCGATTCTTTGATGCGCGAACCCATCTCCTCGAGCTTGCCTTCGGACCGTTCCACGCGGATCAGAATGGTGTCGGGGGAACCGAACTCCTGGATGGTGCTGTCGGCCAGCCCGATCTCCTTGAGGCCGGAACGGATCGACTCGATCGCCGGCGGGTTTTCGAATTTCAACTGCACCAGGGTCCCGCCCGCAAAATCAATGCCGAACTTGAGTCCGCCGTGCATGAAGATGGACACCACCCCGGCCAGGATCAACAGGGCGGAGAACATGAGGGCCGGCTTGAACCTGCCCATGAAATCGATGTGCGTATTCGGTTTGATCAGTTCCATCAGGATTCCGTTTTAAATACTCAAGCGTTCAATCTTTTTCCAGCTCATCACCGTGTCAAACGTAGTGCGGCTGACAAACAACGCCGTGAACATGCTGGCGGCGATACCGATACATAACGTGATGGCGAATCCCTTGATCGCCCCGGTACCGAACTGGAACAGTATGATCGCCGCGATGAAGGTGGTGACATTGGCGTCGACGATGGTGCGGAAGGCTTTCGCAAATCCCGCCTCGATGGCGGGGCGCACCGTTTTTCCCAGCCGGATTTCCTCGCGGATGCGCTCGAACACCAGCACGTTGGCGTCGATCGCCATGCCCACGGTCAGGATGATCCCGGCGATCCCCGGAAGAGTCAGCGACGCGCCGAAATACGCCAGCGCCCCCATCAGCATAATCAGGTTGAGCATCAGGGCGCCCACGGCCACCACGCCCGCCAGCCGGTAGTAGATGACGATGAACACCACCACTCCCAGCATGCCGATAGCAATGGAATTGATCCCCGCCTCGACCGAGTCGCGTCCGAGCGACGGACCCACGCTACGGTTCTCCAGAATGGTGACGGGCGCGGGAAGCGCACCGGCTCTCAGGGCGATGGCGAGATCCTTCGCTTCGTTGGTGGTGAAGCCTCCGGTGATCTGCGCCCGCCCGCCGGCGATCTTTTCCCGGATGACCGGCGCGGAGTAGATGTGGTCGTCCAGAACGATGGCCATCCGCTTGCCGACATTGGCGCTGGTCAACTCGAAAAAGGTCATCCCCCCCAGACTGTTGAAAGTGATGGCGACGTACGGTTCATTGTATTGGGAATCGAACCGCACCTCGGCACCGGTGAGCATATCCCCCGTCAGCAGAATCCGTTTATAAACCAGATAGGGTATTTCCTCGATGACTTTTCCCGTGGTCTTGTCCCTGACCTGCTCAATCAGAATTTCACTTCCCGCTGGAATGCCCTGCGCCTCCGCCGCTTGCGGGCTCATCGATTCGTTCACCATTTTGAATTCGAGCCGCGCGGTCTTGCCGATCAGGTCCATCGCCCGCTTGAGATCCTTGACGCCCGGCAACTGCACCAGGATGCGCCGGTTGCCCTGCACCTGAATGGTCGGCTCGGACAGACCCAACTCGTTGATGCGGTTGCGGATGACTTCCAACGCCTGATGAACGGCGTTATCCTGTATGTAATCGATCTCATCTTCCCGCAGTTGATAGACCAGCTCAAGCCCGTTGCGCAACACGTCCTTCTTTTCGAGGGTGGTATAATTTTTCAGGACCGTTTCGGTCCCGGTGGTATCGATGGTATCAACCAGGATGATCCGGATGACGTTGGTGTCCTTGTTCAAGATCACCCGGTCCACTTCGATATCGTCATCGTCCAGGGCGTGTTTGATATCCTCGGCCCTCTGTTCCATCGAAAACTCGACGGCCTTTTCCGCTTCCACCTCAAGAACGAGGTGCATCCCCCCCTGCAGGTCCAGCCCGAGGTTGATTTTCTCTTCCAGCGGCCAGGCCAGAAGGGAGAAGCCCCCGATAACGAATAGGATTAAGGGGATTTTCCAGCGCAAGTCTTTATGCATTCGTCAACTCTGGGTTGTTTCGTATGGACGTTGTCAGTTTTTCACCGTGCCGATGGACGCGCGGTTGATCTTGATGCGGACATTGTCCGCGATCTGAAGGGTGACGATATCGTCCTTGACCTTTTTGACGGTGCCGTGGATGCCCCCGGTGGTAATTATGTTGGCCCCTTCTTCCAGGTTGTCCCGCATTTTCTGAACTTCCTGATGCTGTTTTTTCTGCGGCTTGATGAGGACGAAATAAAAAATGAGGCCCACGAAAATCATGGGTACAATAAAACTGAGAAACATGCCGGGTCCCTGCGATTGGCCTCCATCGGGCGACGGCGGGGCCATCGAAATCACCCAATCGATTATCAAATTATGAAGCATGGCTGTTTCCTGTTGTTTTCGGTTGCGGGGAACCCGGCACCTGGGAGGGGTACCGTCGGGACCCCTCCGGACTCAAATCCGCCCTTCCGGGATCGCATTATTTTACAATAAAACAATCATTTGAAAAGACCCGGGTGGTTGAGCGGATTTCGATCAAGAGTGATGCTTCTATCAAATCCCCCTGATTTTGTCAAACTTTTAAAATGAAGGAGTTAGACCTCAATAAAACGTTTCAGCAACTTCTCTTTCGCCGGTGAGTTTGACGTACAGGGCGTGGAATTCTTCGGTGGTCAGTTGCGGGTCGCGCAACTGTTGCAATTGTCCGGGAGTGATCCTGGTTTCCGATTTATCATCCCAGGCGGAGGTGGCCACGGCGACATAATGCGGCGGATTCAACCGCTGGAAAATGAGGCCGTCGATGCGGTCGTTGTACTTGAGGGCGAAGTCGATGGCCCAACGTGCGTCCTCGGCGCTCAACTCCCATCCCAGGGCGATATTGGTCGGCGGGTGACCGCCCCGGCGTTTCCAGTATTGGATGGTGTGCCTCAACACCTTGATGGATTTGTCCTTCAGTACCTGACGGATCGCCCGGTTGTCTTTCTTGTGCGGGTGGGCCAGCCAGATTTCCATGGTGCAGATGGTGGTCTTCTCGATGGGGCATCCCGAGGGCACGTAATCCTGTTTCGTGGCTCCGGCCTCTGCCGCCGAAACCGTCCCCGGGAACAACATCGCCAGTGCGATGCCGAATATTCCAATCCGTAAAACAGTTCTCATCGTAATGTCTTGCCTTTCCTGTCTTGCTTTCTGAATGGTGGGTGATGCGCTATTGTTACTTACATAGACCGCCGGCTCAGCCTAATATTCCCACGATTTTCCTCTGCTGGTCCTCGGTCAGGCGCGGTTCGCTGAAACTCCGGATGCGGCCGATCAGGTCCCTGGCTTCTAAAACACCGATATCCCGCTCCCCCGTCAGCCGGGCCCGGGTAAACACCACCAGCGGCATATAGGGAAACTCCCCGACCAGGCGCTCCAGTTTCTGGATCACCTTGCGGACGTCCCACACGGGATTGTACATCTTCTTCCGGCCTCCCCCGCCCGCAATCCCCCATTCCTCCTTATTAAGCCGCACTTCCACCCGGCCCGCTTCCCGGCATTGCTTGATCACGAACACGCCAAAGGGCGACACCACCGCATGATCGATCCGGATCATCCCCTGTTCCCCCTGCACGATGGCTCCGCTCAGCACGGCATATTTTCCGTCCAGTTGCTCCAGGAGAGCGCCGACCGAAACCTCCGGGCCCAGCCGCCGATACCGGGATATCCAATACAGCACCGCCCCAACCGCAACTGCCGCTCCAGCCATCATCCACGGGTCCATAGCCGATCACTCGTTGATTTCGTCGATCAGTTTGGACATTTCATCCAGGGTTCTCTGAATCTGGGGAGGCGGGAGATGCTCTTCGCCGGAGCCGTCCGTGAAAAATTCCTTGTCCAGGGGTTCGTCGGCCGAGTTCTCGTCGGTGGTGGGCGGGATGGACAATTTCTTAAACCAGGCGTGCAACTGCTTGTGCTCGCCCAACGGCATCCAGTCGATGCCGTCGCTCGAAATTTCATCGGTGGGAAACAGCTTACCCTGCTCGATGCCCGGCACCAGCTTGCGGGTGGAAACGGAAATCAGCACCTGATTTCCTCGCCTCAGGATGACGGTTTTCAGGGCCTTGCGCGCGGCAGGGTTGGGATCGTTTTCCATGCGGAATTCTCCGGTGTCAGGTTGTTGGGAAACCCTGAAACAATTCAGCGTGAAGCAAAGGGGTCCGGCGGTTCGAAACTTTTGACAGGGCCGGGGGAGGCATCGGCTTCGGCTTCGTGTTTGGGGATTCCCTTCAATTCAAAGGTCATTCCGGAAACACGCGGATACAACTGCGGTGCCGTAGTCTCGGGCCGGTGGGCCAGCCGCTTCAACTCCTGCCGGTACCGGTTCAGACGGGACAGGGTCACCGCCCCGCGTTCCGGCAAATTCTGTTGCACTCCATCCGCCACCCGGCGGCCGAATACAATGATATCAAGAAGGGAATTACCCATCAAGCGATTGGTGCCGTGTAAGCCGCCGGTCACCTCGCCCGCCGCCCACAATCCTTCGCGTTCGGTCCGGCAGTCGGCATCGATGCGGATGCCGCCGTTCTGGTAATGCAGTGTGGGATAAATGAGCAGGGGTTGCGTGACGGGATCGATGCCGTAGCGTTTGAAGCGATGGATCAATCCGGGAAACTGGCCGGCGAGGGTGCCCTTGCCCTTCGTTTGTTCGATCAGAGGCGTGTCGAGCCACACGCCGCGGCGCCCGGCCGGGGTCTCGATGCCCCGCCCCTCCCTCACCTCGCGGATGATCGCCGCCGCCACCACGTCGCGGACCATCATCTCGTCGATGAACCGCTCGCCGTTCACGTTCAAGAATTGTGCGCCGGCACTGCGAATCGATTCGGTCACCAGTTGGCCGACCAACGCTTCCGGATAACTGGAGCCGGAAGGATGGTACTGATGGCTTCCCGGAAATACCAGCGAACAGCCCTGCCGGTACGCCAGGATCAACCCGTCACCGGTCGCCCCCATATGATTGCTGGTGGCATAGCCCTGCAATCTGAGCTGACCGCTGCCGCCCGTCGCCAGGATCACCGCGCGCGCGGAGACGGTGACCAGTTTTCCCGTCTGCGTATTCCATAATACTGCGCCGGTGACGCGGTTCTGTCCGTCGTCGGTCAACTCCACCGCCGCGTGGTGTTCGAGGACATGGGTTGCGCTCGACATAACCGCGTTTTTGAGCACGCGCATGATCTCAAGGCCCGTGTAATCGCGGCAGGCCAGAACGCGCGGCGTCGAGGTGCCGCCGCCTTGGCGGAATCGGAAACTGCCGTCTTCATTCTGATCGAACAAGGCTCCCAGCCGCGTCAGCCAGCGGATGCCCGCCGGTCCCTCTTCGCACAAAATGCGGAGCAGACCCGTATCGTTTTTACCGTGACCGCCGACGTAGCTGTCGGCGAAATGGCGGCGGGTGGAATCCGAAGGACCCAGCGCCGCCTGGATGCCGCCTTCGGCCATCACCGTGTTGGCGTCGCCGAGCCTCAGCTTGGTGGCAAGATGCACGGTCAGACCGGAATCCGCGAGGCCCAGAGCCGCCGTCACCCCCGCCCCGCCGCCGCCGAGTATGAGCACATCGGTTTCAATATCGGCATTGGGTTGGAAATCCTGGGGAACCGGACTGTCCGATTCCAACAAGTCCGCCAGCTCCATGGGAAAGGCATCCGCGTCGGCGTTGGGTCCGACGTGAATCTTGCGCTCGTTGCCGACGTAATCCGGATGATATTCCTCGATCAACGCCTGCGCCTCGTCCTCGCTGATGGCCGGAGGAGCCTGGTCCACGCGCTCCGCACGGGAACGCTCCACTTTTTCCAGCGATGCCTTCGCCCAGTCCATCATGTGCCTTTTCTCTCTAACAAAAGTATCCCTCTCCTTTTAAAGGAGGGGCTGAGGGTGGTTGATATAACCCCTCCTCAGTCCTCCCCTTGAAAAGGGGAGGAGCATTTAGTTGTTATCCGTGTTTATCCGTGCTCATCTGTGGTTAATCATCCTTTCCTTAAAGCTTTGGCGCGCTGCAACCGTTCTTCGTCATCGCAGTTGAGCAGATGCTCCCACTCCTGTTCCACCTGATCGCTCATCGCCCTCTCCTTCGTCTGGTCGAGGGCCGGGTGATCCAGCGACAGGCCGAGCGAGCGCCGCACCCAGAGGCCCATGGTGTGCGGCAGGACCTTGTCCTCGCACACCGCGCGGCACAGCCCGCAATCGATGCAGGTGGTGAAATCTTCCGCCACCGCCTCGATTTGCCCCTTTTGCATGCGCAGGACGGAGTCCATCACCGGGATGCCCATCGGGCAGGCGACGGTGCAGCTGTCGCATTTGGTGCACCGGTCGACCGTTGGAAACGCGGCGCGCAGTTTATCTTCATCGGGATCGGATACCGGCGGGGGCGAAGCGAGGGCATCCACCGGAAACGGGAAGACCTCCATGCCCTCCTCGACGGGGCGCAGGCATGCCAGATCGGTACCGCCGCGGCGGCCGTCTTTGAAGCGGAGGGTGACCGTGCACGCGCCGCACACGCCGCCGACACAGCCTGTCTGGATGGTATGGCCCAGCCCCGCCTGCCACAGCGCGTGGATGATGGTCTCTCCCTCCCGCGCCTGGATCGCCTGGCCCGCCACCGTGAGGTTTACCTTCTTCGCTGCCGTTGGCTCTACCGATGAATTCATAGATTGGCTCCCTGCATCATTCCTTTATCGCGCCCGATCATGGTAATTGCAATAGGTATCACTTGCAAGGCAGGGAACCGCATCGGTCCCATACCCCTGAGTCTTTCATGCCCCATTTTCCCTATCCAAATCAGATCAAGGGAATATTTAGGTCTTAAAAAGATTTTTACGGCATGTTCGTTTATAGGCAAAATAGCCCAGAATACAAAACAGACCTGTATGGGGTATTGTTAGATTTTAAATAAGACCTATATTAATTAATAATTGTTATCTTTTAAATAATATCTAAAATAATTAATTTTGGAAATGGTGTATTTAGCTCGTCATTACCAACTGAGTGGGGTCACCACTCAAATACAAAGGGGGGGGTATGAAACGATTTCTTGCTGTAGCGGTTTTTGTAACTGTGGCGGTTTTAGGTGCAAATGTTCATGCCCAACAAGAAACGGGGGATCAAGGTACTGGAACCTATGTGACGATACATGTGGGTGTTAATGTTCTATCCGATTCTGAAATAAATCGCGGAACCAACACTACTGATTATGACCCGCTCTTCGGGCTTGGGGGAGCCTTGGGTTATGATTTCGGGAATTTCCGAGTGGACGGTGAAATCGCTTTCAGGATCAATGAGATTAACAGTGTGGGTGGTACCCGTCTAAAAGGCGGCAGTTACACCGCGGCCTTTAGTTATATGGTCAATGGGTATTTTGACTTTCCTACCAACGGACCTGTGAAACCCTATATAGGAGGAGGGATTGGATTTGCAACTGTTGCTATAGATTGGAATGAGCCTGGATTTATTCCCTTTTCTCAGGTTCCCTTAGCCGGCGGCAGTGATTCGGGTGTTGCTTATCAATTTTCCGGAGGGATTGGGTATGAAATCAATCCAAGATCCACGGCGAGTTTTGGATACCGCTATTTTGCCGTCGAAGAACTGCAAATGATGTTTGACAGCGGATCCCCCTTTACAATGGAATATCAATCTCATGAATTCAATTTAGTTATTCGCTATATGTTCAATTAATGGCAAATGATGGGGTGGACCCTAAGTGGTCCGCCTTCTTCCCCCGCCCAGCGTCTTACCCGGCAACGGTGATGGATACCGTCTGGCACGCAAGCCATCAATAATACTTCTTAAGAATGTAGGGCAGTAATATCGCCAAGCCAACGACCAGACCAAGGAATATTTCCCAGCTTTGGAACATGATCCCCCTTTCCCTTATAATAATTCCAGCGCCAGTTGGAACGCCCTTTTTTTGATGTCCGCGTTGCCCCCAAACCACGCCAGCCGCAAACGCGAATCCTGATTGTTGCCCAGATGGTGGTCGACCGTGTACGTCACCGCGTTCAGCAGACCCCAGGCCGTCATGCGGGCGGCTTCCAGGTCTTGTCCCGGTGCCTTTTTAATCGCCTCAATCGCCATGCGGGTTTTTTTCTCCGCCAGTTCCTCGATCTCTTTTTCCCCGATCACGGGCGACTCCCCGGCCGTCCCCGGCTGGAAAACGTCGAACATATAACGGTGGGCTGTCGGGTCGTCCACTTTTTGATCGGCCAGGCGTTCGGCATCGGACGCGAACGCGGCAATC
>SMVT01000186.1 GCA_004357365.1 Nitrospina sp. | reverse complement strand
GGTGTTGGCCCACCTGCTGAAAAATATCGGGGTCCATGTGATTGAAGCTGAAAACGGGCTAATCGCCCTGGAAAAAGTCCGCAAGCATTCGCCGGATATCATCTTCATGGACATCCGCATGCCCGTCATGGACGGACGCCAGGCCATTCACGAAATTATTTCGGAATTCGGCCAGGACCGGTATAAAATCGTGACCATCTCCGCCTCCGCCATGCAACACGACCGGGAAGAATATTTAGCGCTGGGTTCCCATGAAGTGGTCCTCAAACCGTTTCGCGCCGAGGAGGTGTTTGAATGCCTGAAAAATCTGCTCAATGTGGAATTCGTTTATTCCGAGGCTTCACCACTAAGCGCCGAGCCCCAGGTGTCGCACGACATGGATTACTCCCAAATCCATATCCCTGAAGCCATCCATCAATCACTGAAGGAAGCGGCAGAGTTGCATTATGTGACCCGCATCCGGCAATCGTTGCCCCTGCTGGTTCAGTCGGGCGAAGAGGGGAAAAAACTGGCGGACAACCTGAACCTCTATCTCAAAAATTACGACATGAAAAAAATCCTGACCATCCTCAACCAGGTGAACTCGAAAGGATAACCCCGCAAGACCCTATCCCACGTCCCGGGCGCATCGGGAACCGATGAAGTTGTAACGGGCCCCGGGTTCCATGTAGTTGCGCGCATAGGTGGGTGAGAAATCGATTATCAAATGGAACTGGTACAACCCGCCCCGGATCACTTTGTACAATCCCTTCTCCTGGCCCGGCATGCCGTTGTAGTCCCAGTCGTCCGCCATCCATTCCCACACGTTGTGCCCCATGCCGTAGACCCCGTAAGGGCTGATCCATTCGGTCCGTTTGTCCACCGGCTCCGGGATAAACCCCGAATACCCGTTGTTGGGATGCTTCTGGTATTTGCCCCAGGGCCACTTGCCCCCCTTCGGTCCGCGCGCCGCCTTTTCCCATTCCCGCTCGGTCGGCAGACGCTTGCCGGCCGATGCGCAATACGCACGCGCTTCTTCAAACGTCACCAGCGTTACCGGGAATTTCTCCTTTCCCGGCGTGAACTGATAATCCGGTTTGAATTTCCGGTAGTCCCCGCGTTGTATTTCATACCGGTCGATCAAAAACGCTTTCAGCACAATTTTTTTACCGAGAGCGGTTTTGGGGTCTTCGCGATGGCCGTAGGTGAATTCTCCCTCCGGGATGTACACCATACCATCGGGAACTTTGAGGCCGGGTGGAACCTGGACGGGAATCTGCTCGACGCCATTCTCCGAACAGGTAGAAAGCCAAAAGGATAAGAACAACAATAATGAGAATCGCCGCCATTTCATTGAGGTGTTTTGGGTGCGGCGGGACGCGAATCAAACGGATGAAACACTTCCCCGCCATTGATGGGCAAGGGTTTTTTGTTGAAGTCCAACGGATGGTCGATGCCAGGCTGAATGGTTCCATCCACGGAGTACGGGCCGTAATCCGCCCAGTAGTTGCGTTTGCGCGAATCGGTAAACGTGATTTGGGTGATGTACTTGACGCTCTTGTAGCCGTACTTGAACGGCGCGATCAGCCGCAGAGGGAATCCATGGTCCTTGCTGAGCGGCTGATTGTTCATGCGCAGAACCATCAGTACCCGCGGTCTCAGCAATTCTTCCAGCATATAACTTTCGTAATACGAATCGGCGGATTGAAAGGTGACGTACTTCGCTTCCGGGTGGGGTTGCGCCCGGTCGACCAGGTCCTGAAACCGGAAACCCTCCCACCTGGCCTTGGCCGACCAGCATTCCACGCACTTGAGGCGCGACACCTGCGACACCCTGGGGAAGCCGAACAAATCCTCGTAGCCGTAAGCCACCGGGTTCTTCACCTTTCCGCCCACGGCGAGGCCCCATTCCCGGATGTCCACCCCCAGAAACGGATTGGCACTGCGAATGAAAAAACCGGGCACGTCCCGGTTCTGGATGTAGTTCGGGGGAATGTTTTTGTTGGTTTGAAAACTGACCGTGCCGGCGCTGTTCTTCGGCCATAGGGAAGCCAGCGCCGAAAACGAAAACGCCTTCAGAAACAGACGGCGGTTCAATTTGAATCGCAACCCAAACATGTTATTTGCCTTTCAAGCCCAGCACATCCTGCATGTCGTACAATCCCGGCGGTTGACCGACCACCCACTGCGCGGCGCGGACGGCCCCGCGGGCGAAGGTTTCGCGGCTCTGCGCCCGGTGCAACACCTCCAGCGTCTCGCCCATGCCGCCGAACAGCACCCGGTGCTCGCCGACGATATCCCCGGCGCGCAGGGTGTGAATGCCGATCTCTTTCGGCCCGCGCCCTTCGCTGAATCCTTTGCGGCCGTAAACGCCGACTTCGTTGAGGTCGCGCTGCAATGCCTCGGCCACCAGCTCGGACAGGCGCACGGCGGTGCCGCTGGGGGCGTCCTTTTTGAATTTGTGGTGCGTCTCGACGATCTCGACGTCATACGCGTCGCCCAGAATTCGGGCCACGTCCTGCACCACCTTGAACAGCACGTTGACGCCGATGCTCATGTTGGGCGCGAACACGCATCGAATGGATTTCGCCGCTTCACGAATTTGATCTTTCTCCCCCTCGGACAACCCGGTGGTGCCGAACACCACCGCCTTCTTCTGCGCCACGGCTTCTTTCAGCGTCCCCATGCTGGATTCGGGAGTGGAAAAATCGATGACCGCGTCGCAGGTGCGCATCATTTCCGCGGGGTCGTCGTGCAGGGCAATATTCTTTTTGCCGATGCCCGCCAACTCGCCCACGTCCCGTCCCAGGGTGGGATTGCCTGGCGCCTCGGTGCCGCAACACAGAGCCACGCCGTCTGTATCGTCAATGCAGGACACGATGGTTTTGCCCATGCGCCCTGCCGCCCCCACTACACCGATTTTGATCAATTCAACCTCCTGAAAACAATCCATTTGTCACCATTGGACAATAAACCGAACCGGATTTGCAAGAAGAAACCCCTTAATCGCTGAATTTCAAGGAATTGTATAGGGAAGGGCTTAAATCAAGGCGTACTGCCTGAGAACCGTCTTCAACTCCTCGACGTGATCTTCGGACATATGGGCCAGCGGCGCCCGCAACTCGCCGGTAATTTTTCCCATCAACGTGAGCGCGGTTTTCACCGGCACTGGATTGGTTTCGATGAACATGGCGTCATTCAGCACCATCAACTCATAATGGAGCGCCGCAGCGCCGTCCATGTCCCGGTGCGCCGCCCGGTCGCACATCAGCGCCATCTTTTCCGGAACGAGGTTGGCGGATACGGAAATCACCCCCTTGCCGCCGACGGCGAGGATCGGCCACAGCAGGCCATCGTCTCCCGACAGCAAAACGAAATCATCGCCGCACTGGTCGATCACCTCGCTGATCTGGCCGAGCGAACCCGAGGCTTCCTTGATGCCGATGATGTTCTTGTGGTCCTTGTTCAGCCGCGCCACCGTTTCCGGCAGCATGTTGACCGAAGTGCGGCTCGGCACATTGTACAGGATGATCGGCAGATCGGTTCCCTGCGCCACCGCCGTAAAATGTTCGTAGAGCCCCTGCTGGGACGGTTTGTTGTAATAGGGCGTGATCAGCAACGCGCCGTCGGCACCTGCTTGCTGGGCGAACTGGGTCAGCTCCACCGCCTCGCGGGTGGAGTTCGACCCGGTGCCCGCCAGTACCGGGATTTTGTCCTTGCACACCTCCACCGCGATGGAAATCACCTGATGATGTTCCTCGTTGGTCAGGGTGGCCGACTCGCCGGTGGTGCCGCAGGGCACGATCCCCTGGGTGCCGTTTTCAATATGAAACTGCAGCAGATCGCGAAACGCCTGGTCATCCACCTTGCCGTCCTTGAACGGAGTGACGATCGCCACCAGGGATCCTTCAAACATGATGGTCCTTCAACGGGTGATTACAGTTCAACGATTTGACCTTCAAACGCGATCTTGGTCAGCCCCTCGAGATACACCACGGGCAGGGAACCGTTGGAAGGTTCGATATAGACTTTCAGAATTTCGCCGCCGCGCGTTTCCACGTTAACGGGCGATTCGATCTTGAATTTGTGCGAAGCGATGATCGCCGAGGCCACCACGCCGGTGCCGCAGGCGAGGGTTTCCCCTTCCACGCCGCGTTCGTAGGTGCGCACCTTGAGGGCACTGCCGTTTTTCTTCTCGACCAGATCGACGTTGGTCCCCGCCGGGGCGAAGATGGAATGGTAGCGGATGCCGCTTCCGATTTTCTGGATATCCTCGCCGTCCACGTCTTCGGAAAACAGGATGGCATGCGGTACGCCGATATTGATGCTGTCTACTTTGTATTGCAGGCCGCCGAACGTCACCTGCACGTCGTTCCTCAGATTTTCCGGCGGCGTCAGCTTCACTTTCACGACGGGGCCGTTAACTTCGGCCTCGATGATGCCGGCGGCGGTTTCAAAGGAATGCGTTTGCGGGGCGATGCCTCTCTCGAAAGCGTAGCGCGCCACGCAACGGCCGCCGTTGCCGCACATCTCGGCGGATGAGCCGTCGGAGTTGTAAAAATCCCACTTGTAGTCGGCTTTTTTGGAGTTTTCGATGAAAATCACCCCGTCGGCGCCAACCGAACTCTTCGGCCGGCAGACCTTTTGGACGAAATCCCGCTTGGTCGCCGGGTCGAGAACAGGCTCGCGATTGTCGATGATGACAAAATCGTTGCCGCTGCCACTCATTTTTGTAAAGGAAATATTCACAACCGGTCCATTTCAAAGGGAAAACTTTAAATTAAGATGACCATACAGAGGTTTGGATTCATCCCCTGCCATCGGGCCGATTCTAACACAGGGCCCAAACCCGGTCAAACCGCCCACCCCTGCAAAATAAGGGAGTTTCGCGTATGAATCAGGAAGGTGCAGAACAAAAAGACACCCCTCCTGCCCGAGGCGTTGCCATCCCGGACAGGAGGAGCTGGGAGGGCCCGGCTCGTTGTGACACGAGGCCGGGGGAGAATCCGCAGGGTAATGACACTTTGCTACAGACTGCTGAGGAGAAAGAAGCGCGAATTCTGCTGGGTAGTCGGCGCCACCCGCGACTCCTTACAAAAAAATGCGGAAAGGCGTTAAAATGGTGCAAAGGAGGTGGACCATGAACTCCCAACATCCTCAAAAAAAACTTATGCGGGTGCGGCCCGGCGATGAATTCACCACCAAGCGCAACCTCAACTATTTTCCGGGCCTCTCGGAGATTACGGCGGGCACGCAAAACCTCTCCATGATGCTGGTGCGCATCCCGCCCGGCGGCAAAGCGGAGCCGCATTACCACGACGGCTTCGAGGCGGGGATCTACATCCTGGAGGGCAAGGTGGACAACTTGTACGGCGAGGGCCTCAAGGAGTCGGTCGTTACCGAGAAAGGTGATTTTCTGTTCATTCCCCCCGGCGTGCCGCATCAGCCGGTGAACCTGAGCGACACCGAACCGGCACTGGCCATCGTCTCCCGCAACATCGCCAGCGAACAGGAACCGGTGGTGTTGTATGATCCAGAACCCACTGCTTAAAAGACGACGAAAAAAATTTCACCACAGAGGACACAGAGAAAAGCCTGATTGTTTATGGGGAGAAAAAGCCTTTTCCCCTTTTTCCTTCTCTCCGTTGGATTTACACCATGCCGACGGGGTTGTTGTAGACGGAGGGGCGTTGGTCGGGGCGCATGTGAAGCTGGGGGAGCTCGTTGATGCCGAAATGGTCGACGTATAAAAAGATATACTCACGCACGGCCGTTCTTAAATCCCACTTGGCGTCGTGGTTCTGCTCGAATTCCTCGAACACTTCCATCGCTTCCTGGATGTTCAATCCTTCATCGACGGTGAAATAATAATCCAGCGCCAGGTCCCATTCCGGATTCTTGTAGGCGGACACGCCGTACTTCTCCGGCTCCATCGCCACCGGACTGAACTTGCCCAGCACGAAGGTCATGAACCCGAGGGAGTGGATGTTCTCGCGGTTTTCGTGAACGAACCGTTTGCTGTCGTCCGTTTCCTCCCGCGTCTCGCCAGGAAATCCGAAAAATCCCATGATGTGATTCCAGATACCGTACTTCGCCGACATGCGCAGGTTGGTGCGGATGGCATCCAGATTCGTCGCCTTGTCCATCAGCTTCAGCACCCGGTCGTTGCCGGACTCGTAGCCGAAGTGCAAATAGCGGCAACCGGACTTCGCCGCGTCGTCCCACACCTCGTCATCGAGCAGGCTTTCCTCGAAGCGCATGTGGGTGGTCCATGCGATGTCGATCTTGTTGTCGACGAGCGATCGCGACAGCTTGCGGAATAGTGCCGGGGGATAGGATTCGTCGGTAAAATGAAAATACCGGTTACCGTACTTGTCCTTGAGAAACTTGATCTCCTCGGTGATCTGTGCGATCTGTTTGGTGCGGTAGCCTTCGACGTACCCCTGAAAATGGTCGCAGAAGGAGCACTTGCCCCAGTAACACCCGCGCGTCGCCAGATACGGCAGGATCAGCTTCGGCACGAAATATTTTTCGAGCGACAGGCCGTCGAAATCCGGCGGCGGCAGTTCGTCCATGTTCTCGGCGAACACTTCCTTGTTCTGATGGATAGCGCCGGAGGTGTCCTTGTGGATGAGATTGGGAAGCGTTGAAAAATCCGTCTCACCCCTGCCCACCGCTTCGACCAATTTGAGAAACGCGCTTTCGCCTTCGTACAAAACAGCGGTATCGAACAACTCGAATAATTCCTTACTTTCCTTAATAGAATCGCGAAGCCGGGTCACGATGTTGCCGCCGATGGTGATGTGCGTGTCCGGATACTTTTCCTTGATCATTTTGCAAAAGGTGAACGTGGAGATCAGCTGTTTCTGCTGGACGATGGAAATGCCCACCAGGTCCGGCCGCTCCTTCTCCATGATGTCGGCGATCAGGAAATTATAAATGTCGCGGTAAACGTTGATCTGGTCGTCGTCCAGCGCCTCGAGGATTTCGGAGGACATGAACGGCTTGTAGATCAAATCCGTCTCGATAGGCGGGAAGCAGATTTGCGCCGGGTAATAGGCGAGGGAGATCACCGACATGGTTTCGTGCAGGCATTGCGTGGCCCACTCCAGCTTGTCGATGTCATAGAAATCGTCGTGGCGCAGAATGCGCTTGGCTTCGGTGACGTCTTCGATCAGGCGGACGATGCGGT
>SMVT01000011.1 GCA_004357365.1 Nitrospina sp. | reverse complement strand
GTTAAGGTCGGCGGTCCATATTATAAGCACTGTAAAAGAATAAGCCCTCTAACCTCCTCCCCTTTGTAAGGGGAGGCTGGGAGGGGTTGATATCAACCACCCAATGCCCCTCCTTGAAAAGGAGGGGCATTGGGTCCAGCGTCACGCTGGTAGGAGGTAATTGTCATGACCCTGTGTCCTATCGCTTTGGCGGTTGGCTGTGAAAAGTGTCTGATGTTCAAGATTTGTCCGGTCAAAACCGTCATCGGCGACCAGAAAAAACTAAAAGTCGTAGAAAAAAAAGACCCCCAAAAATCCGAAGAAAAGTGAACACTAAATGTCCCCCTCTTTGTAAAGAGGGGTTCTTATCCCTTCTTCTGGATTTTGGCCCAGGTGTCGCGGAGGGGGGTGGTGCGGTTGAAGATGGGAGCCCCGGACTTACTGTCCTTCTGGTCGGCGATGAAATAGCCCATGCGTAAAAATTGGAACCGCTCGCCTGGTTTCGCGTCCTTGAGGCTCGGTTCGAGCTGGCAGTCGGTGATGGTTTCGAGTGAGTTGGGATTGAGGCTTTCCGGTATCTCGATCTTATCCGGCTCGATCTCGGAGAACAGGTGGTCGTACAGGCGCACTTCGGCGGTCACGGCATGCAGCACGGAGACCCAGTGCAGGGTGCCCTTGACCTTGCGCCCGGCGGTGGGCCCGCCGCTTTTGCTCTCGGGATCGTAAGTGCAGTGCAGTTCGGTAACCTCCCCCTTATTGTTCTTGATGACTTCCTGGCATTGGATGATGTAGGCGTGTTTCAGGCGCACTTCCTTGCCCGGCGCGAGACGGAAAAACTTTTTCGGCGGGTCTTCCATGAAATCTTCCTGTTCGATATACAACTCCCGCGAAAACGGAATAGTACGGTGGCCCGCGTCCGGGTCTTCGGGATTGTTCTGGGCTTCGAGATCTTCCACCTGGCCTTCCGGGTAATTGGTGAGCACCACTTTCAGCGGCCTGAGTACCGCCATGACGCGCCGCGCGGTTTTATTGAGTTCCTCGCGCAGGCAGAATTCGAGGAGGGACAGGTCGACCGTGCTGTTGGCTTTGGCGACGCCGATGCGCTCGCAGAAATCGCGGATCGCCGCCGCCGTGAACCCGCGCCTTCTTAAACCAGAAATCGTCGGCATGCGGGGATCGTCCCAGCCGCTCACATGTTTCTCGGTGACCAACTGGATCAGCTTGCGTTTGCTCAACACCGTATACGTCAGGTTGAGGCGCGCGAACTCGTACTGCCGGGGATGGTACACGCCGAGCGCGTCGAGGCACCAGTCGTAGAGCGAGCGGTGGTCTTCGAACTCGAGGGTACAGATCGAGTGGGTGATGCCCTCGATGCTGTCGGACTGCCCGTGCGCCCAGTCGTACATCGGGTAGATGCGCCAGTCGGAGCCGGTGCGGTGGTGCTCGGCGTGGAGGATGCGGTACAGCACCGGATCGCGCATATTCATATTATGCGAGGCCATGTCGATTTTGGCGCGCAGGACTTTCGCGCCGTCGGGGAATTTTCCCTTTTTCATGTCCTCAAACAGATTAAGATTTTCTTTGATGGGCCGGTCGCGGTGCGGGCTGTTCTTGCCGGGCTCCGAGAGGGTGCCGCGGTACTCGCGGATTTCGTCCGCGCTGAGGTCTTCGACGTAGGCTTTGCCGGCCTTGATCAGCTGGACCGCCCATTCATACAACTGTCCGAAATAATCCGAAGCGTAGAATTCGCGGTCGGCCCAGTCGAAGCCCAGCCACTTCACGTCCTCTTTGATGCTGTCGACGAATTCTTCTTCCTCTTTGACGGGGTTGGTGTCATCGAAGCGCAGGTTGCATTGGCCGCCGAACTCTTGAGCGAGGCCGAAATTGAGGCAGATCGATTTGGCGTGGCCGATGTGCAGGTAGCCGTTGGGTTCCGGCGGGAAGCGCGTGTGGACGCGTCCGTCGTTTTTGCCGGCGGCGAGGTCCTCTTCGATGATCTTGTGGATGAAGTGGGTCGGCGCTGTGGGTTGTTCGGTACTCAACGAGGGCTCCATTTCAGTTGATATCATGATCCGAAACGACCCGTATTGTAACAGATCGTTTCGGATGAGGGGATCAGGATTTCGGGGGGAGTCCGTAGTGTTGATAGTAGGCAGCGAGGTTGCGGCGCAGGGCGACCGCCACCGGATAATCCGGGCCGAACAGTTTCGAGTAAATCGCCTCCGCCTCGCGGCTGTGCCGGATCGCCCGCGGCCCGTCGCCCGTCACATGATAAAGTATGCCCAGTTCTTCGTGGGCGATCACGTTGTCGGGCATCACTTCCAGGACTTTGTGGAACGCGTCGATGGCCGCCGGCGCCTGGTGCAGGGTCATATAGGATTCGCCGAGGTTGAGCCAGGACTCGACACAAAGCGAACAATACCGGAGCGCCTGCTTTAAATGCGGGACCGCCTTTTCCGGTCGGTTCTTCTGCATCCACGCGACGGCCAGATTGTTGTGGGCGACGGAATTGGTGTCGTCCACCCGGAGGGCGTGCTGGAACAGGGTGAAACTGTTTTTCCAGACGCCGGTCTGCATCAATGAAGCGGCCATCAGGACGAGCAGAAGCGCGCCCCCTGCCGCCGCGGCCACCGGCCTTCCTCGCTTCTTCATGAAATCCCAATTCGCGAGACCCCAGACCGCCATGATGAAAATCCCGATGAGGGGAAAATAGGTGTAGCGGTCGGCCATGGCGTGGTCACCGGTGCGCAACAGTCCGGCCATCGGCAACAGCGACCCTGCGAACCAGAGCCATCCCACCGCCAGGTAGGGGTGCCGTTGCCACCGGGCGAGCGTCCACGCCGTGAGGCCCAGCACCATCACCAGAGACCCTCCCCATTGCCAGAAGGGCGGCATCTGGTGGCTCGCGGGATAGAAAAATGAAAGCCCGGCCGGCCATATTGTATGGAACAGATATTTCATGTAGAGGACGGGCATCATTGCCAGTCGGATTTGTAACGGCAGGGACGATGTTTTGTCGTCCAGGTGGCGCAGTTCGAATCCTTTGACGCTGACGAGGAGGAACACCCCCATGATCATAAAGAGCGGGATTTTTTCAACGATCAGCGGGCGAAGCGACGTCCAGAGTTTTCCGCCGGCAGCCCGGGCGCCTTCCAGACGGTTCAAAGGCCAGAAATCGATTAGCAGAAACACGAACGGCAGAACCACCATCACCGGCTTGGACAACAAGGCCAGCAGAAAAAACAGGGCGGTGGAGGCATAGCGCAGAACATTCGGATTCTGTGCAAACCGGCGGTAGGCTTCCAGCGACAACAGGGCGAACAACATCGCCAACAGGTCCTTGCGGTCCGCTACCCATGCCACTGTCTCCACCCGCAGGGGATGAATGGCAAACAACAACGCGGCGACGGCGCTCGAGTTACGGGACCCGGTCAGTTTGTTCAGGAACAAAAAGAAAATCACGGTGTTCGCCGCATGCAGGAGCAGGCTGACGGCATGATGACCCGCGGGGTTGAGGCCGAACAGCTCGACATCCAGCATGTGGGAAATCCAGTTCAGGTACTGGGAAAAATTATACTGGATGGAAAACGCCCAGACGACGCCATCCCAGGTCAGCCCGTTTTTGACGTGGACGTTCTCGACGTAAAACGCGTCGTCGTAGTTGACGAATTCGAAACCGACCACCTGCCCGAACACCAGGACATTGACGAGAACCAGAAGAAAGGCAATCTGGAATATCGAGAGGTTTGAAAGTTTATTCATACCGGGTGAGGTGGGAGAAACGATTTTCCACAAGCCTTTTCAGTATCACAAAAGGCCTGTGGAAAAGCAATACGAGCCCGGGCCTATGAACCCGGAGTTACGAAAACCGATCAATTTAAGGTGTATTTTTTGTTATCGAAGACCAATTCCCGGATTTTGATCAGGTCCCCTGTCGGGAATTTACAGACATTGTTTTCACACACATAAACTGTTGTCTTTCCATTTGCCGTGACTTTACCTTCCAAAATAGGAAGGGTGACTTTTGCGTTTGGCTGGGAGTAAGCGAGGGTCTTGTTGGGAATAAATCGTGTGCGTAGCGTTTTTAAGATAGATTTCGTTTTCAAGGAATGGGCCGGCCCGACCACAGCAATTTCCTTGGAGCGGTCGAGATAAAAATCCAAGGCGATCAACATTTGCGTAAAACCTCCTGGAGTTTGAATCATCAAGCCGCTGGAAGCAGACAATATTTTTCTGCTTTTATTCATATAGTCATTTTCAAAAGTAAAATTAAAAAGTTTCAGAAGATTTAAAGCAGAAACGGCATTACTGTTGGGCCTGGCGCTATCTTCAAAGCCTTTTTTGCGCACGGGCAGGAAATTGCCCGATTTTTCAGAAAAGAAATACGCCCCTGCGCCGGCATCCCAAAACAAATCATCCTGCTTTTTTTGAAGTCTTCGCGCCCAATGGATCCACCGTTCGTCGAAATCCGCTTCATAAAGGGCTATTAATCCTTGGATCAGATAGGCATAGTCATCGAGAACAGCCGTGTGTTTGACTTCACCTGCCCGAAACCTCCTGGCCAGTTTTTCATTTTGAACAAGGTGGTTTTTAATGAACCCGGCCGCTTTTTGTGCGGCGATCAGGTATTTTTTATCGCCCAACACCTGGTAAGCTTTCGCCATAGAACCCAACATCAACCCGTTCCAGGCGGTTAGAATCTTATCGTCCTTGAACGGGTGCACCCGTTTTACCCTGACCGCCAAAAGCTTTCGATGGATCGACTGCACAACAGGGTCAGCCTTAACGTCCCAGGACACTTCTTTCTGGAGATAAAAGATATTCTTCCCTTCTTCTCCGAGTTCTCCAAAATTTCCTTCGAGGGTCACTCCATAAATCTTTTTTACCCGTTCATATTCATCTTTTGTGAGGAGTTTTTTCAGTTCCTCATTAGACCATACGTAAAATATACCCTCTTCACCCTCGCTGTCGGCATCTTCCGCGGAATAAAAACCGCCTTCCGGCCCGGTCATGTCCTTTAAAACGTAATCCAGTATCCCCCGGGCAACCGATTCAAACATCTTGTTGTGCGTGAGCTGAAAACCCTCCAGATAAACTAAAGACAAAGCGGCCTGGTTATAAAGCATTTTTTCAAAATGAGGGACCCGCCAAACCCGGTCGGTGGAATAGCGGTGAAACCCGCCTCCCAGATGATCGTATATTCCTCCCCGCGCCATATGTTCCAAGGTGGATTCCACCATCACCAGAGGTTTCTTGCTCCCCGTCCGGTGCGCGATACGCAACAAAACTCTTAATTTCATGGTGGGCGGAAATTTTGGGGATCGCCCAAATCCACCGTTTTCCCGATCAAACCTGCTGACCATCCTTTTATAAAAGGTTTTAAAAATGTCTTCGTTCAAACTGGCGGTTCCAGCAGAAATATCATCCGACGCTTCGACAAACCTGCGGACCCTTTCCCCAATGGATTTAATTTTCTCCGGCTGGTTTTCCCAAGCTGAATGGAGGGCTTGTAGAATTTTAATAATTTGATCGCGTGGAAAATAAGTCCCACCAAAGAAAGGAATGCGATCAGGAGTCATCACCACAGTCATGGGCCAGCCACCGCCGCCGGTCATGGCCTGAACAATATTCATATAAAATTTATCCACATCGGGATTCTCTTCCCGATCCACCTTGATACTGATGTAGCCTTGGTTTAATAAATCCGCCACTTCTTGATTTTCAAACGACTCCTTTTCAAGGACATGACACCAATGGCAGGTGGAATAGCCAATGCTGAGAAAAATAGGCTTGTTCTCCGCCCGGGCCGCCGCGAAGGCTTCTTCTCCCCAAGGATACCAATAGATCGGATTATCCGCGTGTTGAAGCAGGTAAGGGCTCTTTTCGTGGATCAATCGGTTGTAGCGTTTTAGGGAAGTGGCAACAGGAGCAACATTGTCACGCGAGGGTTTGGAAACGCCTGGGTTGGATAAGGCAGAACCCCGGTCAAACCCAATAACCGCCAGGGTAAAACAAGTTACGGCTACCAAGAAGACAAACTTGCGTTTCATGCTATTTGCCCTCTGACTATTTGGCTTAAAAATCGCATAAAATTCACAAGGGAAGAAGGTAACATTATAACATTTCCGAGATGTCTTTGACCTTCACCCGGTCGGCGAGGTTTTTGGCTTTGAGGGCATCTTCCAGCATGAGCACGCAAAAGGGACAGGAGACGGCGATGGTGTCGGGATTCGCCTGCATGAGCTCGTCGATGCGGAGGTGACTGATGCGCGGACCGGTCTCTTCCAGCAGAAACCGCGCGCCGCCCGCGCCGCAACAGGTGCCGCGCTCGCGCGAGTTGTCCACTTCTTTGATTCTCTCCGGAGACACCGTGGATTTTAAAATGTCACGCGGCGCATCGTACACTTTGTTATGACGTCCCATGTAACAGGAATCGTGCACGACGACGGTTTCGTCGGTTGCGCCGCCGGTTACCGGCAGTTTGTTTTCCTTTATTAAAGCGGCCAGCAGTTCCGAATGATGGATGACCTCCAGCTTCGCCCCGAACTCGGGGTACTCGTGTTTGAGCGAGTTGAAACAGTGCGGGCAGTGGACGATCACTTTGATCACTCCCTGCTCCTTGAAGGTTTTAGCGTTCTGCGTCGCCAGCATGTCGAACAGGTACTCGTTGCCGAGCCGCCGGGCCGGATCGCCGGTGCACCCTTCCCGGTTGCCGAGGATGGAGAAATCGACCCCCGCTTTTCGCAGGGCCCGCACCACCGACTCCGAGATCTTTTTACCGCGGTTGTCGAACGAGCCGTTGCATCCCACGAAGTACAGGTACTCGGTCGGATGGTTTTTATCCCACTGCTTCACGCCCAATTCCTGCGCCCAGGCCTCGCGCTGGGTGCCGGGAAAACCCCACGGGTTGCTGTGGGTCTCCAGCGATTTGAACGCTCCGGCGAGTTCTTTCGGATATCGGTTTTCAGTGAGCACCAGGCTGCGGCGCAGGTCGACCATCTTGTTGACGAATTCGATCATCACCGGGCATTCCTCCTCGCACGCGCCGCAGGTGGTGCAGGCCCAGACCGTTTCGTCCTGGATCACCCCTCCCAGTAAAGCCGCCGGCGTGCCGCTGGACCCCGTTTGATTCTCTTCTTTCTTTTTTTTACTGAGCAGGTTAGGCGTTTCCGCATTGAGATGATCGCGCAGGTCGATGGTGAACTGCTTCGGCGACAACGGTTTGTCCGTATTGAGCGCCGGGCAGAACACGTCGCACCGCCCGCACTCGGTGCAGGTGTGGAAATCGAGCAGTTTCTTCCAGGAAAACTCCTCGATGCGGGTGACGCCGAAGGTCTCCTTACTCTCGTCCTCGAAATCGAGTCTGCTCAACTGGTTGCCGGTCTGGGTGACGTTGCCCAGAAACACGTTGGGAATGGAGGTAATAATATGGAAGTGTTTCGAACGCGGGAGCAGAACCAGAAAGATCAGGATCGAAATGACGTGTGTCCAATAACCGACCTGCCACACATGATTAAGGGCGGCACCTTCCATTCCCGTCAACAGGGATGAAAATCCCGAGCCCAAAGGAGTCCACCATCCCGCCAGAGATTCAAAGGCCGCGATCTCAGCCCCGTCGAACAGGATATCCGACACCATGATGGCGAGTATGAGGCCCAGGATGGCGATCCCCTCGCCGGAGAGATTGAGGCGCTTCGGTTTCGTCACCAGCCGTCGGAACAACGCATACAGGCAGGCCAGGATAACCAGCAGGACAAAACCGTCCTTTACCAAGAGGTAGGCATGAGCCACCGAATCCCATCCGGGCAGGATCATTTGGAAGCCCGGGAAAAAGCCGATAAGGAAAAACTGAAAAGCACGAAACAGTAAAATTAAAAAGCCCCAGAAGATGAAGGCGTGCATCAAACCCACGGGTCCGTCCTTGAACATTTTGGATTGGGCCAGGGCGATTACCAAGGTGTTTCCTAACCTCCGGATAGGGCGATCCATGCGGTTTTCCTTAGCGGCCTGGGCCATAACCCGCGCTTTCGGCCACAGCCCCCAAATGAAAAAAAACAGAGAGAGCAGAGTGACTCCGCCTAAAATCCAGGGAGGGCCCGGATTTTCAAAGCCACTTATAGAGTGGGAAATGAATAGAGCTACGGAAACATCCATGAAAGGGATCATTAGAGATTATTCTGGAAAGGATCGAAAGGGCTCCTTCGCCTCGGGTGGAGGGTGGATGGGATCGGTTCAATTCCAGTTGTTTTCGCTTGCCCCTGTGATATATTAAATCCAAGGGGACATTTATTTTTCTTCTGAATCACCCGGCTTGAGGTGACACCATGATTTCCGGAAAACGCTTTTTTATCAATGTATTATTATACATGATTGGCGCGGCGGGTCTGATTTTTACCGCTGGTCCTGCGGTGGCCATCAACACCGACGATGCGTTTCCGCTGCATCAGGAAAATCCGCACCCGTCGCTCAACAAGCATCCCCTGCTCCATATTCCGGCCGAGGAATATCGCACTCACAATCCGAATCTTACGGATGAGATCAACGAGCCGCACCCCTATCCGGATTATCTGAAAAAATTTCCGCGGCGCGGCCGGTTCCCAGTGTATTATCATCAGCTTCTGGAGGTGGACCCGGACGACCAAGTGCAGAGCAAGGTGTTTGACAGCAAGGCCTTCAAACAGGCACGGCGCATCGGAGTGGTCTTTTTCGAAAATAAAACCCAGGGACTGGGCAAGGATAAAAATGCCGGGTATCTGGTCGCCAACCAGTTTTCGGACGAGTTGCAGTCGGTGAAACAACTGTCGATCATTTCCCCGACCCGGATGCTGGAGGAATTCCAGTTGAAGATGATCACCACGCCGGATCAGAAGCCCCCTGCCGGAGAAGGGACGAAGGACTTACAGCCTGTGCAACTCCAATCCGGTTATGATCTGCCTTATTCCAGGGAAAAATTTGACGCCGTGCTGATCGGCATCGTCACCCGGTACACCAACCGGTACCGGAACCATGCAGGCCGCCCGGACACCAGCGAAGGCGCCGGAGTGGAGTTCGGGGTGTACCTGATCAGCACCCGGACCGGGGAAGCCATCTGGGGAGCCCAGTTTACGGGATCGCAGACGGTCTCGATGGGCAATATCTTTTCAGCAAAAAACCGGTGGATGGACAAACAGAATTTTTCCCGCCATGCCATTAAAAAAGTGTTGAAGGATTTTCGCGATATGGCAAACTCAGAGTAAACCCTTCACAGATATAAGGACCATGAACGAAAGCTTTGATTCCCATTCCATCCATGACACGCCGGATCTCAACCCGGAGAGGCAGAAGAAAAAGAAGCTTTGGAAAAACCTTTTCTTTCTGAATCTCTGCGTGACGATCCTGCTGGTCAGTCTGTTCTGGCTTCCTCTGAAGCTGGAGCAAATCGACAGCTTTCTGGAGTCGCCCAGCGTCAACCAGAAAAAAGGCGGCCCGGGCCAGCCCTCCCGCGGAGCGCAATCGATTGCCACGGTGAACCCCAATCTGCTTGCGGCGCAAAGCATAATGATCGACGCCACCAACGAGGAGCAATGGACTTATTTTGATTTCTCGCGGGGCCGGCAGGTGAAAATCCATGATCCCTCTTCGCTGGAATGGGATCTGGCCTTCCGCCGCGGTAAAATCATTTCCAACGGAGGCGCCACCAACAAGTTCGGCCAGGCGGGGCTGATTGATCTGGGAGAAGTCTCGTTCGACGCGGTGGAAAACGTTCCCTTGAAGGAATTTATTGTGGATCAAACCACGCGCAGCGAACCGGAAAACCCCGTGCTTGTGAACTGGTTCAAGTACAATTTCATCACCCACAAACTGACGGCACGAAAAAACGTCTACGTCCTGCGCACTTCCGACGGCAAGTTCGCCAAGATCCAGTTTACGAGTTACTATTGCGCGAACAAACAGCCGGGTTGCATCCAGATGAAATACAGGTATCAGGACCAGGGCACCAAAAGTTTCCTGAAGGATAACAGCGGCTCGTTCGCCTCGCCTGTGGTAGCCAAAAGTCCAAATATTTCAGAGCTTTAGGCATCATCTCAAATTCCGGGCCGGGTTCCCGCGGCGTCTCCTATGAGCCCATCCGCACCGGTCTGAAAACAAAAGGTGAACCTGCCCGACGGGTATGGTAAATTTCAATATTTGCCGGACTGGCCGCCCGGGGCGGCTTGCGGACCGAACCCCCATTATCAGCACAAACCGAAGCAAAATCAGGAGTTTTATATTTATGGCAAATTTAAAGGGAATTATGTTTAACCAGTATGCCGGCGATGGGCTGAACCATCTGATCGAAGAGTTGCAGAAGAAATACAAACCCAAAAAAGGACGGCGCTTCCATCACAACAACATTACTTATGAAATCAGCCGGCCGGTATTGAATGAAAACTGCCTGGAGTTTGAAATCAGTTCCAAAATTCCCCAGGATGAGCTCCCCACCGACAAGGACCTGAAGACCTATTTCCAGGAAATCAAAAAGGTCGCCAACTCCCAAAAGAAAAAACCCCTTTCCATTGAAATGGAAAATATCATCTGGGATTCCAAAAAGGAAACGGAGAAGGAAAGGGAGTACGTCAAGCTCCTCTATAGCTATCCGCTGGAGGATTTGTATGACGACCAGGAAATTGTGAAACGGAGCCAAGCCTTGGCCAACGGTTCCGCCAAAGAGCCGCTGCCGGATATTCCGGGCGGATTCACCACCACTGGCAAAATCGCGCTGATGATGGTTAAGGAGAAGGTTCAGGAATACTGCGGGAGCCATGTGGCCACCCTTATAGAAGCCAACAAACGAGTCCGGGAAAAATTAAAGAAGTAATCGAACCATGAACCCGTTCCGCTATTTTCTGGGAAGAGCCATGCAGATCGTAGGTCTGGGGGCGCTCACCTACGTGGTCCTGATGTTTTTCACTCAATTGGGCATGGAGCCTCTGTTGTGGGGCACCGTGGCCGGCGCCAGCTTCTTTTATGGCGGCACCCTGATCCTGGGAAAAGGCCAGACCTGATATCACTCCCCCTCCAATCGAGTTGATCCATCATGCAGGATTTTTTAAAAAAACCGGGGTTTATGGTCCAGTCTGGGACACTGGGAGCCGACCTGAGCTACCTCCTCGCGGTGGTGTTCACCGTCCTCTTCCTGGTAGCCTGGTGGATGGCCAAAACCGGACGGAGCACCCGCCACCATAACCTCGCCCTTATCTCCATAGTCTTCCTGGTGACCTATTTTGTGGCGTATTACTATGCCCGCAACCTGGGAGCCCTTGCCGCTGAAGGAAAGGAAGGCTTCGGGGGGCCCCCCGAAATTTATGACAACATATTTCGCCCCATTTTGTATTTTCATATTTTCTTAGTGATTCTGGGGTTAATATCGGGTCCTTATATGATCGTGGAAGGGTTCCGCGCCAGCCAGAAAGTAAATGGAAAATATATCCTTACCGAAGGGAACTTGAAGGCTGATCCCAAAAAGTTTATCCGGATCTGGCTGTGGATTCTGGGCCTGTGGGGGCTGGTGGAAGTCTTATGCCTGGTTCTCGGAAAACCCTGGCAGGCGCAACTCGCTTATTTTCTTATATTTCTGACCATTGCGGGGGTC
>SMVT01000185.1 GCA_004357365.1 Nitrospina sp. | reverse complement strand
CTTCTTCCAGTGAATTGTACGGCAAGGCGATGGAATCCCCACAAAATGAAACGACACCATTTTATCCGCGCAGTCCATACGGAATCGCTAAACTCTACTCCCGGGTCCGCATCCTGCAAGACTCTTTCCGCATGCTGACGGATCTTATCACCGTCCGGTTTCGAGACCTGTTCGGCCAATACGATTGATGGCAGAAGGTTCCCGCAATACCAAGATCGGGCTGGCGGTGCTGTGCCTGGGGTTGATCCTCTGGGGGCTAACCGACGTCCGCCAGCGCGCCGACTTCGATCCCGTCCTGGCCGAACAGGACTGGCGGGTGATCATGAAGCACCGGACCGATTTGACGGTGTTCACCGAAGCGGGGGCGGCGTTTTTTGACGGGCGCGACCCGTACCGGATCACCAACCCGCGCGGCTGGATGTACCTGTATCCGCCGCTGTTCGCCATCCTCATTGCACCCCTGCATTTTTTACAGCCGCAATGGCAGGGGGTGACCTGGTATTTCCTTTCGTTGGCGATGGTTTGGGGATGTTACCGGGAGACGGTCCGCCTTCTGCGTCACCTGCGGGTTTCAGAATTGTCCGGCGGCAGGGACGCCGCGAAAACGTGGCGCTGGATTTTGTTTGCGGCGCTGGTCGCGATTTTGCTTCCCACGTTGGATTGTCTGCAGAGGGGGCAGTTGGGAATCCTTATTCTGTATTTGATGTTACTGGGATTCCGCCTGGTTCTGTCAAGCCGCTCCTGGCAAAAGGCGGTTGCGGGGGGCTTGGTGCTGGCTCTCGCCATCGTGTTTAAAGTGATCCCCGTTCTGCCGGTGTTTTTTCTGATCCTTTTTCTGGGCGCGCGCCGCCTCAGGCATCCTGAGGAGGCGGACGGGTTTTTCCGGTTTGCTGGAACCGGAGTCGGGGTGCTGGCGGGGTTGATTCTGTTTGTGTGGCTCGTGCCCTCGCTGTTCATCGGCTGGCAGTCCAATACCGGCCATTTGAAAACCTGGGCCCGCCTGGTCGGCACCCAGGCGGTGGCAACCAGTGTCGAAGCGCATTTTTCCAATCCCCGGGGTCCCAAGAATCAGAGTTTGAGCAACGCCTTGTACCATACCGGCAACCAGCTGGTTTTCTGGTTCTCGGAGGTTTCGGAACCCAATCCCTGGCGGTATAACGATACCGCGGGCCGTTTGATGGTTTCCCCGGCCGTCACGAAGACGGTTTTGGCGACCCGGGTACTGTTGTGCCTGATGTTAATACCGGTAGGCTGGCGGATGGCCGTCCGGGGCGGTCCCCTGGACGGGGCGGCCGCTTTCGGGATGGCGTGCATGGCGATGCTGATCGTTTCTCCCGTTACCCGGGGCCATTATTTCATGCTGCAGTGGCCGGCGGTGCTGTTCGTTTCGCTCTGGGTATGGAACCATCACGGTTCCCGAAAGGCCCTCCTCGGCGCGGGCATTCCCGCTGCCTTATCCGTGATGCATTACGTGTTCATCACCTTTCCTCAAATGTTCGGACCTTTACAAACCGGCACCCTTTTGCTCGGAACCCTGGGCATCGGCACCGCCCTGTGGTATGCGGGGATGGCGTATGTTCTGTCCCAATCGCCGCCTCTGGACGCACCGTCCGACGCTTGAAAAGTCATCCTCCCGGTGCCGGAGGGCCACCGGTAAATTTTGTGTGAATCCTTGAAAAACCGGAATTTTGGGGTTTTGCGAGCAGGGTTGACAAAACCGCCAATTTTCATAAAATAGTGCGTTCCTATCTGGAGTTCCCACTCTTGAGCTGAAAAACCAATGGGGCGGAGGTGCCATCACTTCCCAGGTCCTCTGTTGTGTGCAGATAGCCATCCGAATGCGACTGTGCATTCATTAATATAGTTATTTTTTGAAGAATATTTTTTAAGGCAGGAGAACCGAAATGCAGATTACCGGTATGTTATGGGGGCGCAAGTTGCTGGACTTGGTGGAGTTTCCCCGGTCGGACGTGTGCGGCCCCGAAGCCAGCGTCGATGAAATCAAGGAAATGATCCAGAAACACAAACAGGTGTTCATCAAGCCGGTTTTCAAGGGCGGGGTTGGGAAAAAGGGCAAGTCCGGTTTGATCGGGCGGGCGGATAACCTCACCGATGTGCTCAAGGAAAAAGAGCGGCTGTACTTTGCCACCCATCAGGACGGCAACCGCCTGGTTAAATCCAACGGCGTCACTTTTGAAGGCGGCGTACCGGCGGAGCATGAAGTTTATTTTTCGATCACCGACAATACCCTCTACCGCGCTCCCGCCATGACCATCACCCATCACGGCGGTGTGGATATCGAGGAGTTGCCGGCGGACAAGCTGGCGGTGGTGCCGTTTGATCCGTTGACCGGCCTGAAGGCGTTCCATGTCTCCAACGCGCTGGACAGCCTGGGAGCGCCGACGGAAATCATCAGTCCGCTGGTGCAGAACCTTCCGAAACTGTGGGACCTGTACAACAACTACGGCATGCTGATGCTGGAACTCAACCCCATCCGCATGTTCAACAATGGCAAACGCCTGATCCCGTTGGCGTGCGACTTCAAATGCGCGTTCGATCAGGACGACCCGGCGTGGAAGCGCCTGCATCTCCCGGACGATTTGTTCACTTTCGACGATTCGGAATTTGAACAGGAGATCAACCAGCTCCGCACCTACCAGGGGCAGAGCGACGTGTATGTCATCAACAATGAGGGAACGATCACCGCGCCGACCTTCGGCGGCGGCGCCAACGCCATGGTGACGGAACTCTTGGGTGAGGACGCGACCATCTCCTCCGACTTCGGCGGCAACCCGCCCTATGCCAAGATGAACGATATCTCCAAGATCACGTTCAAATACTGGCTGCCCCAGTCCAACGTGCTGTTCATCATCGGCGGTAAGGCGAACAACACGGATATTTACGAAACGTTCCGGGCGATAGGCGACGGCCTCAAGTGGCATTTTCAGCAGTACGGGCCGCATCCCCTGTTCGTTGTGGTGGGCCGCGGCGGACCCAACCTGGTGCGCGGCATGGCCTACCTGCGCGATACACTCGATTCCCTGGGCATTCCGTACCGCTTTTTCGGCCACGACAGCGCCATGTCGGAAGTGATCAACTATGCGCGGGCCGTCAACCGCTGGATGCTGAACGGCGGCAAGGACGTCATCAAAAAATCGATGAACATCCAATAATCTAACTTGAATAGCTATGTCCCCATCTGGAGGAACATTCTAATGCATAAAGAAGGAGTCGCGGATTTCCCTTATTACGTAGGGATCAATTCACTGTCCGAGTTGGCGTCCAAGGAGGATAAAGTCGTCGTTTTCAATATATTGGGAAAAGAAAGTTCCGCCGTCACCCCGGTCAGTCACGAATATTCCGGCGGCAACGTCGTGTTCGGAACGGGTCCTGGAAAATCCGGCAAATTCCTGCCGACTAAAAAAGGCAAAATCCCCGTCTATAACTCCATCAAGGAGGGAATGGCTGCGGGCCATGAGTTCAATACGGCCGTGGTCTACCTGCCCCCTTCCGGCGTGAAAGATGGCGTGGCGGAAGCCGTGCGCCAGAATCCCAAACTTAAAAAAGTCATCGTCCTCACTGAGAAAGTTTCCGTCAAGGATTCCCGCATCATGCGAGCCATCTGCCAGACCAATGGGGTCGATCTGTTCGGCGGCAACTGTCTGGGGGTGGCGGACTCTTGGAACCATGTCCGTATCGGCGGTGCCCTGGGCGGCAGTCATCCGGATGAATCCCTGATCAAGGGTTCCGTTGCGATTTTCTCCAATTCCGGAAACTTCACCACCACCATCGCGGTTTATCTGGCGACGGCGGGTTGGGGCACCACCACATCCGTGTCCAGCGGCAAGGATGTGTACATCCACTACGGGCCCCAGGAATTCATTTACGCCCTCAATAATGACGATCGGTCGCAGGCCGCCGTTTTGTACTGCGAGCCTGGCGGGTATTACGAGCAAGGCATCGAGTCCGAAAAACCGATCATCGCCTGTGTGGTGGGTCGCTGGAAAGCCAAGCTCACCAAGTCCTGCGGCCATGCCGGTTCGCTGTCCGGTTCCGGCGACGACGCGGTGGCCAAGGAAAACTGGTTCAAGGACTATTTCGGGGTGAAGGATATTTACACGCCGCAAAATCCTGTGTGCTCCAAGAAGGGCGCCCTGGTCACCAACATCGCCGATATTCCGGAAGCTCTGACCAAAGTCATGGAACTGAACGGCAAGAAGCTGGATTTCGAACCGAGAGGCGACCTGTCCCTGAAATGCTGGTTCGGCAGTAATAACGGAGTCGCGCTTCCCAAGGAACTGGACATTCAGCCGGTCAAGGCGATTGAACCGTACCGGGGGCAAATCGAGGCGCTCAAACAGCAGGTCGGTGCGCAGATCAACCGGGAAACGATGAAAGATGCCAGCGGCGCGTCCAAGATGGACCCCAAGACCCAGGTCTCGCAGATCCACAATGTTTCGATTCTGGATGCGTCCAACCAATTGTTTGAGGAAAACCTGGTATTCGCGTTGACTCACAGCTACCCCAGCGCATCCGGTACCGCCATGGCCAATGCCGTGTTGAACGCGTATGTCAATCAGCACGGCCAACCGTCTCTGGCGGCGGCAACGGCCTCCCGTGAGGCGGGCAACTCTCCCAATACGGTGCAGGTTGCGGCGGTGTCCATCATCGGCAAGAAAAAAGCGCAGAAGGCCATGGACGCGGCGGAAGCTCTGCTGGATGTTTTTAAATTGACGGATATGAACGATCCGGAAAAGGATTTCGATCATCAATCGCTCGTCAAGGGTGCGGCCGCACATAAAGACGCGCTTCTGGATGCGGCGGCGGATGCCGGCGCGGCCAAGGTTATGGATACGTGTCAATCCAAGGGCAAATCGGTCTTCCTCGATTTCCTTTCAGATTTTGCGGCCGAGCATAAGGGCCACGTGTCCATGGGTGCGGTGGTGGCCGCGGTATGGGCGACTCTCGCCTGGCCGAGCCTGCGGTCCAAAAAGATTACAAAAACCACCCTGGTGCGCCTGCCCTGGTACGGCCTGATCTACAGCACCATGGTCGGCATCGCGGCACCGGAAGACCAGCATGGCGCCGACAAGTTCTGCGGCGTGAAAAACGACGATCTGCTCGGCTACAGCTTCACCCGCACCGCATTTCTGGCGCTGATGGGACGGGATGCCACCGAAGGGGAGTTGTTCGAGTTCCAGGTTCTGCTGGGCCTGATCATCACCAACGGTCCCGGCACCATTTCCGCCCAGGGGGCCAAGGGCGCGGTCAGCGCTGATGGGCCGGAACAGCCCGACCACGTACAAATCAACAAAAGTTTAATCGGTTATCTGACCCACACCGGGTTCGCCCACGGCGGCAACGGCTACGAAGCGGCGGCGTTTCTGATCGATCAGTTCAAGGACAGCGACCTCAAAGATCCGGCGGACATCAAGCACGGGGTGGATCTGGAGAAGAGCGCCATGGATTACGCCAAGTGGTACAGCAATTATAAAAAGGAACAAAAAGGGCTCGGCAATTTGGAGTACGCCAAGATTCCCTGCGTGAACCATCCGATATTTAAGGGAAAAGATGTCAACCTCGACCCGCGTGAGGAATATGTCAGCAAACTGTTCAAGGACAAGGGGTTGTACAATGTGTTCCTCGATTTTTATCATCACCTGGTGGAAAGCCTGTTCAAGGCCAAGGTGACGAAGAACGTGTACTGCGTCAATATCGACGCCGTCATCGCGGTAATTCTGCTCAAAATGATGTGGTCGGATTACAGGAAGGGGGCCATTAAAGAGGAAAATATCGAATGGGCCAGCTTCATGGCGTTTTTGTTCGGCCGGATGATCGGCTGTGCCGGGGAAATCGACGATCACACCAACCGCGGCAAAAACATGGACACCCGAACCCCGGCCAGCAAGTGTGCGTACGTCGGATAGTTTGTTAACTCTATGATTCTAATGAAGCAGGCCGGTATTTGCCGGCCTGGTTTTTTTTGGGGGAAGAATCAGCGATACCGGTCGACCCGGAACCGGTACATCTCAAGCGGCTTGTCATCCGCAATCTTGCCCTTGTCCCGGCAGATGCGGATTTGATCTGCAATCGAATCCACCCCTTCCAGATCGGGCAACAGCACTCCCTGTTTGCCGTTGCTCCGCACCACCAGGCCGTACACTTTGGGGTCCAGATCCGAGGCGCTGGAGATTTTCTCCAGAGGGCGCAACACGTCGACGGAATACGACAGGTCTTCCAGCTCTTCCACGGAAACGGGGGAGAACCGCGGATCGTGCAGGGCGGCTTTGAGCGCGTTTTCGATGATCTCAACCGCCAGATTGGCTTCGCTGGGTTCCAGCGTGCCGATACAACCGCGCAATTGCCGTTTCTTTTTGATGGAAACGAAAGCCCCGGTGCGGGCTTGCAGGTCCTGAGAAAGCGGGTCGGGGCAGGGCAGTTTTGTGTGATGGTTCAGGAAGTGCCCAACCGACTCCCGCGCCAGGGAAACGTAGGGATGCGTGCCCATATGCCAACCTCCATGCAGAGCGTCTCTATACTTTAAATTTAGTCCTTATACGCAACAACCGCAACGGTAAAACGGCGCGGGAATTAAAAAAGGGTTTAAATCAAACAGTTAGATTTGCGGAAGGTTGGCCAGGGAAGGTTTGGAGAGGGTGTAGCGGCCGGTGATGTAATCGGAAACGGCGATCAAGGCGTCCTTGTATTTTGGAACGGGAAAGGAAGTGTTTTGGAGCGCCGCTATCGCGCGGGCCATATGTTTGTAGGCTTGGTGAAGAGTGTATTCCAGCGCCTTGCCCTCGCGCATGCGGTCCAGAATATAATCCAACTCCTTGTTAGTCAGTTTATCGTTCTGGATAAACCGCTCGATTTCCTTTTGCAGTTCGGGGCCGGAATGATGATACAGGTGATGGAGCGGCAGGGTCACATGCCCTTCCTTGAAATCCGTTCCCGGCGGTTTGCCCAATTGCTCGTAGGTTCCGTCGTAATCCATCAGATCGTCCATCAATTGAAACGCCACCCCGAAATGATTGCCGAAGGCCACTAGGGCGTCTCCCTGTTCTTTTCCCGCCTGGGCGATTAAAGCGCCAAGCTGACAACTCAGCGACAGGATCGAGGAGGTCTTTCGGTAAATCACGTCCACGCATTGTTTTTCGGTGACATGGATATCGCGGGCGTTGGAAAACTCCACCAGGCCACCCTCCACCAGCAGTTTGGCGGCTTTGGAGAAGGCCTTGAAAATCATCGGATCGACGTCGTCGGAAAGGATGGTCAGCGATTGCGCGATCAGGTAATCCCCGACCAGAATACTGGCATCGCTACCCCATTTGGAATTGACGGTCTCCCGTCCGCGGCGGATGGTGGTTTCGTCCACCACGTCGTCGTGCAGAAGGGTGGCGGCATGGACGTTCTCGATCACGCAGCAGTGCTTGATGACCACCTCGTTCAGCTCCAGGCCGCACAGGCGGGAACTGATCAGCAGGAGCAAAGGACGGATCCGCTTGCCCCCAGAGTTCAGGATATACTCCCCTATTCCGGGAACGATCGGGATGTCCGAGAGAAAATTATCCCCCAGCGCCTGTTCGACCCGCTCCAGGTCGGATTTGAAGAGTTGCGTAACCTCTTTATAATTCATAGTAGGACTCTCCATCGATGGCTCAGCCACGGCTATTCTAACACGGGCTCCATTGCCACTGCGACACGGGTCGGGAATATACTGAATTCAACCACATTTGGATCGCAAAACTGCTACTAATATGGGAAAATCCCTCCTTTGTCAAGAGTTTTGTAGCCGGGGAGCCATAGGAGTCAACCCCTGTAAAATTAATTAATTATTTACCCATTCGGCCGCCCCGGAATGCCCCGGAGGCTCCCGAACCCTTTGAATTGCTTAATCCAATGGCAATCATCCCAAATCCCGAAAAACCTGCGGTTTCGGTCGTTATTCCGACCTTCAACCGGGCCTGGTGCCTGGCGGAGACCCTGCGCTCGGTCGCCGGCCAGGCTTTCCGGGATTTCGAGACCATCGTGGTCGATGACGGCTCCACCGATGACACCCCCGATCTCCTGGTCCGGTTTCCCGAGGTCCGGGTCCACCGCTGGCCAGACAACCGTGGCGTCTCCGCCGCCCGCAACCGGGGCATCGAGATGGCCCGGGGAGAGTGGGTCTGCTTTTTGGATTCCGACGACCGCTGGGTCCCAAGCAAATTGCAGGCGCAGGTGGAATGGATGCAGGCCCATCCAGAATGCCCGGCCTGCTACACCGACGAAACCTGGATTCGCAACGGTGTCCGGGTAAACCCGAAAAATAAACACCGCAAATTTTCGGGAGATATCTTCAAACAATGTCTGCCCCTGTGTATTATCAGTCCGTCGTCGATTATGTTGCGCGCCACGGTTCTGGAGGCGATCAGGGGATTCGACACCGATCTGTCCGCATGCGAGGATTACGATCTGTGGTTGCGCCTGGCGTCTCGCCATCCGGTGGATTTTATCCCCGAAAAACTCATCGTCAAAACCGGCGGGCATGACGACCAGTTGTCGCAAAAGTTCCGTGGCATGGACCGCTTTCGGGTGTACGCGCTGGAAAAAATTCTGAAGGAGGGCCACCTAAGCCCCCAACAACGCACCTGGGTACTGGAAGCCCTCGCCGAAAAATGCTCCATCCTCCATACGGGTTACCGTAACCGTGGAAAAATGGATGAAGCCCGTGTCTATCAGCAGGCCGTTCAACACTACCGCGAAACCCTGAACCGCAACGGACAGGCCTCGCACGCCGGTCAACCTTTTGAGAAAGAGATGTTACTGCATGCGCTGGAAGACTGATCACGCGTGGGCGTGGGCGTTGATTGTGATGTTCGGCTGGACGTGGAGCGCCCTCGCGGAACAGCCGCCGCGCCAACCAGGTGAGGTGGTCGCCCAAATCCGGGCCCAATGTTACGCCATTCTCCAGCAGGCCATGCATAGCGAGGAAGCGTTCATCCGTAGCGGTGCCGCCCGCGCGGTGGGCGAGTCGGAAGAGGCCGCTCTCATCCCGCTTCTCGAAAAAGGCGCGAAGGATTTTTATCCCACCACCCGCCAGTTTGCCCTGCAGGGTATTTCCCGCCTGTCCAGGGACACAGCCAGGACCCTCGGGCGCGCAGGTTTGTCAGACTCCAACGTCTGGGTAAAAAGCACCGCGCTGGACCTGCTGGCGGAGTTGGGCGATACCAAATCCATCCCCGCCATCAAAAATTTGTTGGAAGCGCCCGACCGCATGGTGCGCCTCGCTGCCGCCTACGCCCTGGTGCGGCTGGGGGAGAAACCGTATTTCAGCGACCTCGCCGGCGCGGTGAAAGGCG
>SMVT01000184.1 GCA_004357365.1 Nitrospina sp. | reverse complement strand
ATCGTCCCCTCCAAACCGGAAGACCGCCGGATATGGATCGAGGAAGCGGCGGGCGTGCTGAAGTTCAAGGTCCGCAAGAATGAAGCCCTGCGCAAACTGGACAGTTCCGGCCAGAACCTGGACCGCATTTCGGACATCGTGCAGGAGTTGGGACGGCAGGTGGAATCCCTCAAGCGCCAGGCCGCTAAGGCGGAGCGGTATAAAAAATTCCAAGCGCAGATCAAGGAATTGTCGCTCGGCCTGTTTTCGAAAAAAATCCGCGGCCTGAAAGCGCAGTTCGATGAATTGGAAGAAGTCTATAAAGAAAAGAACGAACGGAAGGCGCAATGGGCCGCCCGGTCTTCGACGCTGGAAAACGAAATCAGCCGATTCAAAATTGAAATCGACGAGTTGACCGCCTCCCTCAACCAGAAGCGCGAAACCCTGCACCAATTGACGGCGGACATCAGCCGCAACGAACACGCCATCGAACTAAAAAATTCCCAGAGCCATCAGGCGCAGTCGGATATGGAAACGGCGGCGCGTGAAATTCAGCAGATGCGGGAGGAGGTCGAGTCCCACAGCGAAGAGCGGGCCACGCACCGCAGTGAGTTGGAAGCCGCGGAAGAAAAAATCCGGATGCTGGCGCTGGAGTGCGAGGAAAAAACCCGGGAATGCGAACACGGCAAGGGATTGATGCGGGATCTGGAAAAGGAACTCCAGGAACGGGAAAACCGGATGCTTGATTTGTTCCAACACCTGTCTCAGAAAAAGAATTCGTTGACCGAGCTGGAAACCCGGCGGCAATTCCTGAGCGAGCGCGAGGATAAACTGTCCCGCGAACAAGAAGAAACCGAACAGCAGGTGGAGGCCGCTCAAACCGCTGCCGGTGAAGCTCAAAGCCAGTATGATCAGAAGGGGCAGGACCTGGCCGCCCGCAAGCAGGAGCACCTTAAGTTTCAGGAGCAACTGGACCGGTGCAAGCAACAACTCAAGGAGGGCGGCGAGCAGGTGCGGGCCGCCAAGGAAGCGTATCTCTCCAAGGCCTCACTGCTCAGTTCCCTGAAGGAATTGCGCAGCCAGTACGAAGGGTTCGGCCAGGGCGTCCGGTCGCTGATGAGCGCGGGTTCCCGCCCCGAAGGTTTGCGCGAGGTGGTGGTGGACGTCATTCAGGCGCCCGCCGAATATGAAAAAGCGGTCGAAGCGGTACTGGGTGAAAAACTGCAGAGCATGATCGTCAATTCCTATTCGGATACCCTGAACGTCATTCATTATCTGAACGAACATCGCTCCGGACGCGGCTCGTTCATTCCGCTGAATCCCAAATCCATTTCCCTGCCGCCGGTATACTTGAACGGCGATCCGGGCGTGATCGGCAAACTGGCCGACCTGGTGCAGACCCGCGAGGAATACCGGTCGGTCTGCGAGCATCTGCTGAGCCATGTGGTGCTGGTGCGCGATCTGGAAACCGCCCTCGAACTGCATGTCCACGAGAAATTTCAGGGCACCGTGGTGACGCTCGACGGTGAGGTGATCGATGCGCAGGGCCTGGTCACCGGCGGGCGCAACGGCGAAGACCCCGGAGGCCTGCTGTCGCAGAACCGGGAAATGAAGGAGCTGGACGCGCAGGTAACCGGGCTCCAGCTCGACCTGGAACAGATGGAAGATAAGGACCGCCAGGCGGAACAGGCGCTTGCGGGAGCGGAAGAAAATCTGCGCTCCGCCGGGGTGACCGTCCATCAGGTGGACATCGAACAAACCCAGGGCCGGAACGATCTGGAACAGGCCCAAAAAGAACTGGAGCGCCTCGAGCAAAAGCGGTCCCGTCTCGAATACGAGCGTTCCGCGGGGGCGCACGAGTTGGAGGAATTGACGAGGGAGTTTGACACGCTGACCCATGACATCCGATCCGCCGAGGAAGAAAAAGAACAGGCCGGGGCGGTGGTGGAGGAGCTCCGCCACACGTTCAGGGAACAGCGCCAGGAAAATGAGGTGCTGTCCGGCTGGATCAACGAAGTGAACGTGAAAATCGCTTTCATGAAGGGACAGCGCGACAACGTGCGGCTGGAAATCAAGCGCCTCGATCTGCAGGAAGAAAACCTCAACCAGCGCATCCATCAACGCCGTGAGGACAGCCGCAGCAATTCCGAAAAGATCGAGGAAAACCGGCAAGCCATCGCCGAGACCGAACGGACCATCCTCGAGCAGGCCCGGCAAAAGGACGAGTTGTCGCAACAGGCGGTTGGCGAGGAAGAGGCTCTCAGGGAAAAAGAAGCTACGCTGGAAGCCCGGGACCGCGAAAGCCGCGATCTGGTTCATAAGGTTCAGGAGCTGACGGAAGAACTCTCCAGCGTGGAGTTGAAACGCTCGGAGGTGAAAATCCAGATCAGCCACATCGAGGAAAAAGCGTTTGAGGATTTCAACGTCAGCCTGCCGGAAATGCTGAATCAGTACGGCGGCGAAGTCGACGAGGAGGCCGTGGCCGAAGAGCTGAATCAACTGAAAGAGAAAGTCGCAAAACTCGGCGAAGTGAACCTGGCGGCGCTCTCCGAATACGAGAGATCCAACGAGCGGTTTCAGTTTTTACAAAAGCAACTGGAAGATTTGGCGGAATCGATTCGCGCCCTGCATGCGACCATCGAGAAAATCGACCTGACCACCCGCAAACTGTTCAAGGAAACCTTTGAGCAGGTGAACGAACATTTTAAGGACAATTTCAAGCGCCTGTTCCAGGGCGGCAAGGCGGAGCTTTCGCTGAGCGATCCGGAAAATATTCTGGAGTCGGGGATTGAAATCACCGCCAGCCCGCTGGGCAAAACCATGCACAATATTACCCTGCTCTCCGGCGGCGAAAAAACCATGACCGCCATCGCCCTGATGTTCGCCATCCTCAAGGTCCGGCCCAGCCCGTTCTGCCTGCTGGACGAGGTCGACGCGCCGCTGGACGAGGCCAACGTCGTCCGCTTTCAGGAAATGCTGAAAGAAATGTCCGACCAAACCCAGTTCATCATCATCACCCACAACCAGAAAACCATGAGCTTCGCCGACACCCTGTACGGCGTGACCATGGAAGAAAGCGGCGTCTCCAAAGTTGTCTCCGTCACCTTGAACTGATCCGGCTAAATTCCCAAAAAAGAGTGAAATTGGCCTCTTTTCCGCAGGCTCTTCCGTCCGGTGAGTGCTATAATGCGCTTCATTCCCATCCTGCTCTGGTAAGGCCATGGCCGAGGCGAAGGACATCAACGACAGTCTGGATTTTCTCCGGTATTTCGAGAAATACACGGAGGCGGAAGACCTGTTGTGCTCGGTTCAGGACAAGATGGAAAAAAATCCCGAGGCGCTGGACCTCATCCGCCATGAGTTGTCGGAAGATGACTGCAAACTGCTGGCGGACCTCGCCCCGCTGGCGTCCCTCAAGGTTTTAAATCTCAGGGGAACCCGCCTCACCACCGCCGGCCTTCAGCATTTGTGCGTCTCCCCCCATTTGACCGGCTTGGATGAATTGGTGATCGACAACAACAATGTCGACGACGACGGGTTGTTTTTCATCTCCAGAGTTAAAACCTTTTCCCGGTTGAAAACGCTGAACGTCGCCAGTAACGAAATCGGCCCGGTGGGCACCAAGGCGCTGGCGCTCAGCCAAACGATGAATCAGCTCGAGCATCTGGACCTGTCCTACAATCGGGTGCAGGCCGTGGGAATCCAGGCGGTGGCCGGGTCCGGGCTGGGATCGCGCCTGAAATCGCTGAACCTGACCGATACCGGTATCGGCGATTCGGGCCTGCAGAAAATCGCCGAAGGCGCTCCGATGGAGCGGCTGGAAACCCTCAACCTGTCCGACAACCACCTCACCGATCGGGGGCTCGAATACCTCGCCCGCTCCGAGGTTTTTCCCAATTTGAAAACCCTCATCCTCGACAACAACCATGTTGGGGACGATGGGGTGTTCGCGCTGGCGGAATCCACCCTGGGCTCCCAGCTGGAAGCCCTGCATTTGAAATACAATGGGCTGACCGCGGACAGCGCCATTTCCATCGCGCAATCGAAAACCCTGACCCGGCTCAAAACGCTGGACCTGAACAACAACGATCTCCGAGCGGAGGGGACCGCCGCGCTGGTGCAATCAGAAAATTCCAAACACCTGGAGCGGCTCGATCTCGGGGAAAATCAATTGAATGCAGAAGGCGCCCGGGCCCTGAGCGACAGCCCGCATTTGACCCGTCTCAAATATCTGCGCTTGAATGGCAATAATGTGGCCGATGAAGGGGTGGCCGCGCTCGCTCAAAGCAAAACCTTGACGCAAATTGAGGAATTGTATCTGGAGCAGGACAACTGGATCCACGCTCCGGGGGCAAAAGCCATCGCGGAATCCGAAGCCCTGTCGAGCCTGAAGGTTCTGGTACTGGGTTTGAACGTGATCGGAGATGAAGGCGCGCGTTATCTGGCCGACTCAAAGTGTTTGAATCAATTGATCTTTTTAAATGTCATCGGCAATAAATTGAGTCCTGCGGGAGAGGATACTTTAAAGTATTCCGAAAATTTATCAAAAGTGAAGACTTTGGAATTGGTGTAAATTATACCCCATTGGGGGTATTTATTTTTTGGGGTATAATTTATATACTCCGAATCACCTCTCCCAGTCAGAATGGCGAATGTTATAATCAGGATAATTTGTGGAGATCCCCCAAGGGGCTCGGACAGATTGGGGGGCATGTGGGGTTCAACGCCAGTCTATAAACTGATTTTTTAGGGTTTTTCCAAATTTCAGAGAGTAAAGCTCCTTTTTCAGGTTCCATGATAAAAATGTCCACATACAGCCGGGAAAATACGCAGCCGCTTCGGGAATCCATCATCGAGTTCATGAAGAATCATGGACAAGATGAGGAGAAATTTTTGGAGGAGCTGGAGCGGATCGCCCTATCGGAAGGCGACCTGGTTTTCCCCGTGTTGCTCAATGTCTTCACCCAACTGGATTTCAACCGGGACGAGGCTAAGGGTATCTGGGAAGGCATATTGAAACATCGCAAGGAGATGAGCGACTCCTTCAAGCGGCAGGTCAATCTGCTCACCGCGATCTGCGATTATTTCCTGACCATCAGGAAATCCTTCCATTATCCCAAGGTGGTCGAGCTCAAGGTATTTGAGGAGGCCAACCATTTTTCCAAATGCGATTCCCTGACTGGCCTCTACAACCGCGGCTATTTTGAAGATTCGCTGAACGGCGAAATTTCCCGGGCGCGGCGCTACCAGACCGAATTCTCCATCCTGTTTATGGACCTGGACGATTTTAAAAGTATTAACGATTCCATGGGGCATCTCGCCGGAGACTTTGTTCTCAAGAAAGTCGCGAATCTCATCACCCATGAGAAGCGGGAAGAGGACGTGGTGGCCCGTTACGGCGGCGAGGAGCTGGTCATCATCCTGCCGGAAACCAACAAGGTGAATACCATTATCAAGGCCGAGCGGATACGGAAAAAAATCCAGGATATGCCGCTCGTGTTCGACGGCAAGGAAACTAAAATTACCATCAGCGGCGGAGTCGCCACATTTCCCCAGGACGCCCAGGAAGCCAATGCCCTGATCAAATGCGCCGACCAGGCCCTGTACCGCGCTAAATCGGAAGGTAAAAACCGGATCTGCCTGTTCTCCACCGACAAGCGGCAGTACGTTCGCGTCGATTTCGCCGGCGAAGTCAAAGTCCGGCCTCTGGGCAAATGGGTCGGCCAGAGCCAGGTGTTTGCCAAGAGTAAAGACCTCAGCCTTTCGGGCATTTTGTTTGAGTCCAAAGCGCCCATGGAAATCGGCACCAAGATTCAATTGGAGATTTCCATTCCTAGCCTCGACAATCCCATCATTCTGGTCGGTACCGTGGTGCGCGTCGAGGTCTTCGAAAACCATTACGATGTCGGCGTCTGTTTTGTCCAGCTCCAGGGAGCGGACCGCCGCGAATTGAGCTCCTTTCTCAAGGTGCATCCCGCCACCTGAAGCCCTTCCGGATTTTCGATTGGTCCCCTAGATACCTCGTCAAAAATCCGTCATAAACCCATGGAATTTTGACCCTTTTGCTCCGGAAAACCCATCCGGAGAGGGCCCGTCGACTTCTCCTCAACCGCCCTAACCTATATAAAACATTGAATTTAAAAGAATTGTGACTGGATTGATCCGGGTTTGGCACTCCTTTTGCTCTTACCGGGTGACATCATCAATGATAGGGCAACCTTGCATTCCCAGGATCCGCCGATGGACGATTTAAGGGCTTCTCTAATCCAGCAGTTGAGTGTGTATTCCGACAACGAGGAAGAATTTTTGCGCCATGTGGAGCACCTGGCAGGCACCCAAGGCGACCGGATTTTTCCCGTTCTGCTGAACATTTTCACTCAGCTGGATTTTAAAGTTGAAGAAGCGCCGTCCATCTGGCGGAATCTGGTGAAGCACCGCGAGAAGATGATGGCCTCGATGGGCCGTCCGGTCAACCTCACCACCGCTATTTGCGATTACATGCTGACCGTTGAGAAGGCGCTGATCCAGCCCAAGTTGGTGGAGTTGAACCTGTACGAAGAGACCAGCCATTATTCCAAATGCGATCGGCTGACCGGTCTTTACAACCGGGCCTATTTGGAAGAAGCGCTGAAGAGCGAGGCGTCGCGGTGCCGGCGGTATCAATCGGAATTTTCACTGGTCTTTTTCGATCTGGACCATTTCAAAACCATCAACGACACCTTGGGGCATCTGGCCGGGGACTCGGTATTAATAGCTATCGCCAACCTGATCCTATCAGAGAAGCGGGCCGAGGATATCGCGACCCGTTTTGGCGGAGAAGAAATCGTATTGATCCTTCCCGGAACCCAGAAATACAGCGCCCTGATTATAGCGGAGCGCATCCGGCACAAGATCGAATATATGAATCTGTATTTTGAAGAACAAATGATCAATGCCACCGTCAGCGGCGGCATCGCCACCTTTCCGCTGGATACCGATATCGCCGGCGAGCTGTTGGACTGCGCGGACCGGGCTATGTACCGGGCCAAGCACCGCGGACGCAACCAGATCGTTTTGTTTTCGGATGACAAGCGTCACCATGTGCGCATGGATTGGATGGGCCCCATCAAGATTCAGGAACTCGGCACCCGGACTCTGGAGAGACCGGCGGAGGGCCGTATCAAGGACCTCAGCTTTTCAGGCGTGCGGTTCGAGTCGGACCAACCCCTCGCCATAGGAAGCCGCATTCAGGTTGAGATACCCCTGCTTTCCAAGGATCAACCCTTAGTGGTGGTGGGGCGGGTAACCCGTCTTATGCCTTCCGGTTCCGGATATGATGTGGGAGCCACCTTCCTGCATTTTGGGGAACAGGACCGGGCCGCCATCCACAGACAAGTTGCCGGTTT
>SMVT01000183.1 GCA_004357365.1 Nitrospina sp. | reverse complement strand
CGACTGGTTGCGGGTGATGCTGTTGAGCAGTCGGCTGGTAATAGACGGATTAAAAAAATCGACCATAACCGTTCTCCGTGAATAAGCTCTTATTCCCAAGATAAGAGGTGGACGGGGCCTTGTCAATCCACTCCCCGCAGCTTTTGTATTGAAAATAACCCCTTTAAATTCAACAGCTTATAAAAATGTAAAAAATCCCTAAAAAATGCTCAAGTCTCAGAAAATAAGGCCGATAGGCATATTAGGGTATCTGTTCCCTGAATCGGGAACTGCCGTCCCCGGCTTTTCGGCCCTCCTAAAAAGCCTTTGTTTTCGGGCTTTTTAAATTTTTCAAACCACCGATTGAAAAAGAGCCTACCCGTCTCCAGCAGGTTATCGGCGGAAAAGGGACAGACTTTAACGCGGCGTTAAAAATTTTTGAGAGAAAAATTTCATGCCTCATCTGGAAGACAACATACCGGTCAATCCGCTACTCCTCTTACAGCGGCCCGAGACTTTTCTGCCGCCCACCCGGGACCGGGAAGAGGACGAGGACAGCAGCCGCATCAATGACCGCGAAGACAGCGAACCACCGCTTCCCGGCTCGTTGGCCGACGGCATCGACCGCGTAACCCTCTCGGCCAATGCCCGGGTGATCGCGCCCATCCTGCCGCTGGCGGAAACCGTCCCGGTCCCCCTGGAATTGGTAGCGGGAGAAAACCAGGTGAATCCCGCGGCCCTGGAACTTCTCAACCGGGAAGCCCGACAGCGTGAAGTCGGGGCCCCCGTTCCGCGGCCTGTCGACATTCCGGCGGCCGTCTCAATCCTGCCGACGGGTCTTGGGGAATTGGCGGAGAGATTGCAGGCCAACCGCGAGCCGGCCCAACCCGAACCCCGGGAGGTTCTAAATCTTCAAGAACCGCCGGTCCCGCTCCTCCGGAACGCCGGGGTGGAGTCCCCGGCCAACCTTGGGGCCTAAAGAGAACCGGCGGACAATGACGCGCCCCTAATCGAAGACCGCACCGGAATATTAAATCCGCAAAGGACCATTCGGGAGATCAATCCGGCGGCACAAAACGGAGAACCGGCAGCGCAGACCCTGATCGAACCCGTAGCACGCGCCGTCAGCAGTTTTCGAAATTTCGGGACGCCTACCGAGCGCTTGGAAACCGGACAGGAAACCCCCGCTTTAGAACCGGTGGAGTTCCGCATCTCTCCCGCCCTGGCGGAGGATTTGGCGGGACCCATCACGCCGCCGCCCCGGAATCTGGAAACACCCGGCGATGCCAACAACCTCATCGCACCGGAGCCGGCTGAGCAACCCCTGGAGCAGGCCATAGCCGGCCCTGCCATCGAAGCGACCGGGTTGACGCAGGAGCCCGTCATCCCCGTGGCCCCTGCCACCGGGACCAATCCAGGTGCGTTGCCCCGTGATGCGGAACCCGCGGAGGATATCCAGGCCGCCGTCGAAAACGCGATCAATCCGGAGACGCCGTCGCCCGCGCGCCCGGTGGTCAATCCCCTTCAGGAACCGGCGGCCCTCACCCCGGACGCTCAGGACAACGATCTGGAGCCGCCGTTTCAGGGTCCGCGCGATGCCGAACCGGTGCGCGCCTTGCCGCTGAATCCGGTCCCGGAACTGGACGACCCCCCTCAATCGTCCCTGATCGATACCCAAGCGGTGCGGGCGGAGCGTCTGGAGTTTCAGGAGTTGCAACGGCCCGCCTTCCCGGAACTGGACGTGGATGAACTGGTAGCCCCTTCACGCGACATCGGTGTGCCTCTCGATGCCGCCCCGGCTGACACCACACCGGTGGAAGAGTTCCCGCCTGCGCTTCCGGTGGCACTCAACGTTCCCCCTCCGGCGGTAGCGGAGGATGAGGCAGAGCCGGTGGCACGACCGGAACCCGGCATCGTGGAAGCGATCAACGAAAACCCGCAGGCCCTGCGCCCCGACAATCTGGGCACCGACCCGGCGCTGAGGGGCAACCAAGAACTGCGGAATTTTCTGCAGGAGTTCAACAATCGTATTGAACCTCCGGAAGCAGTGACCGAACCCGCCGGTGGGCCAATAGCGGAAGTTCAGAACAACGCGCCGCCGCCGCCCGCGGTGTTCGAAAACCTGGAAGCCCTCGGCGCGGAACTTCTGGAAAGCCTGCGGGAACAGGAAGCAACCGAAGGAGTGACGCGGCCCGAAGAGGAACGCACCGCACCGCCCGAACCGCGCACTCCCGAAACCGTGCTGGCGGAACGCGGACAGAACATAGACCGGTTCATTTAACGACAACGGTGAGACAGGCATGACGACTTTCGGCATCTCAGGTAACCTTATACCGCCGCTGTTTCCGAAATCCGAGCGGCTGGACGGCATCACGCTGAACGATTTCCGCGCGCAGATCAATCGGTTCGGCGCGGACCGCCCGACGCCCGCCGACCTGCTGTTCGACTCCTTCGTGTTCGTGTCCAACCGGGTACCGCAGGTCAACGACCTGAGAGGCCCGCTGTCGGCCTTCCGGGTCAACGCCGCCGGACGCTTCGTCACCGAACTTTTTCAGTTCAGCCATTTCCCGCTCATCGACGAGGTGGGAGCCTCCCGCATCACCGAACGGCAAACCGATGCCATCGGCCAACTGACCATCCGCCTGCAGGCACTGTTGGATAAAATAGAGGAGTTGCGGCTGGGCAACGCGTTCAATCTGTTGAACGCGAAGTCGTCCGATACGAACGCCCTCACCGTCTCCGCCGACAGCTCCGCGGAAGAGGCGAGTTTCGAGGTGACGATCAACGCCGTCGCCTCGCGCAGTGTACTGGCCTCCGATGTGCAGGCCACCGGCGCGCTCGGGTTGACCGGCAGTTTCCGCATCAACGGCGTGGAAATCACCGTCGTCGCTACCGATACCCTGGCGGACATCAAGGACAAGATCAACCGGGGCGAAGACGTCAACGGCAACGGCGTGCTCGACGAAGCGGAAGACGTCAACGGCAACGGCATCATCGAAACCATCCAGGTCAGCGGCAGTCAGTACGGTCCCGGCATATTCATCATCGAAGACCAGAACGGCAACGGCGTGCTGGATCCAGCGGAAGACGTTAACGGCAACGAACGCCTGGACGGCGGCACGCAGGACCATCAGGTCACCGCAACCATTCAGGACAACCGCCTGTTGCTCACCAGCCAGACCGGGGAGAATTCCGCCATCACGTTGAGCGATGACGACGGGGTGCTGTTCGCGCTCGGGTTTTTCGAACTTGACGCCGATGGCAAGTTGATCCAGAACGAAGTGCAATTGAACACCTCCGGCATCAACCTGGTGGTCAGCGGGAACGATGCGGAAATCACCATCGACGACGAAACCTTTACCAGCGCCGGCAATGTTTTCACGGACATCTTCGCGGGAATCACTCTGGAGGTCCGCGGCGGCACCGGGCAAACTGTCCGCGTCACCGTGGAAACCGATGCCGGTCCGGCGGTCAACCAGATTCAATCGCTGTTCCTCCGGCTCAACGACGCGATGACCGCACTCAACGATGCGCTGGCGTTCGCCAAAACCTTCGCCGGTGACTTTGAACTGCAGTCGGTCCGCGAGGAGTTGACGGAAAATTCGCAGACCGGCATCCGGGCCAACGAAAGCCGCGACGCCGGCCGGGAAGCGGTCGACCCCGCCAACAATCTGCCGCCGTCGCTGGGACTCAACAGCCTGAACACCGGTAAATTTTCGACCACGGAGCTGGGCATCACCCAAACCGCGCAGGCCATCCGCGACGGCCTGGGGGCGCTGTTTCTCAACCGCGGCAGTGAATTGTTCAAAAAATTATCTTCGGTGGGAATTAAAACCGAAAGCGATGATACAATCAGAGTTAACGTTCCGGCGCTGACTCTGGCGCTGGAGTCGCAACCGGACGCCGTTCTGGAATTGTTCAACGACGCCGAAACCGGCATCCTGCCGCGCCTGCAAACTCAATTGGAATCGCTGTTGAACGAGGACCTCGGACGGCTGGACCTTAAATCGGCGCGCCTCGAAGCCTTGTCGGAGCTGGATACCGGTACGGCGGAATCCTTCAAACGCGCGTTTGAAAAACTGTTGCTCGAAACGACGACACGCAACCTCATCGCCATAGCCTGATGCCGCAAACCCCGCCTGTCATCACCCGAATGCTCGAATGCCTGAAACAGCAGAAGCAGTGCTACGTGAACCTGCTGAAAGTGGCGAAGCGCCAGAAAAAGGCCATCGACGAGCAAAACGATCAGGACCTGTTGAAAGCCCTGCAGGAGAAAAATCCGCACCTGCAAACCCTGCAGGCGCTCGATGAGGAAATGCAATCCGCCCTGCAATCCCTGTCGGAAACCGACCGGACGTTGATGATCGAGAAGGGAAAGGCGTTAAAGGACCAAGTGGCGCAAGCGCTGGCAGAATTGATCGCCGTGGAGGACGCCTGCGCCAAAATCCTGAAGGACAAAAAAGAGGACACCTTCGAACAGATGAAGGTCTTCCAGGAACACCAGAAGGGGCTGAAAGGCTACGGGGATTCCGGCGGAAAACCGTCCCGCTTCTCCCGGGAAGGCTGACCGGGCAAGGCCCGGCCAGCGTAACGCTGGACCCAGCTTAGCCCAGGCGGAATGCCGCGTTTGAAAAGTGACTTTCGCCAGCCGGGGTTTATAAATCACCTGCGGAGGTACTCCGCTTCCTACCGGTGGTTTTTATTTCCCGCATGAGGCATAATCCGGAACGTTTACATTTTAACAAAAGAGAAAACACAGATTCTTCGTCGCTAAAGCTCCTCAGAATGACAGACAACGGTTAATGTGTCATCCTGAGCGTTAGCGAAGGATCTGTGTTTTGACCTGCTTTTAAAAAGGAATTGGATATCAACCACCCCCGGCCCCTCCTTGAAAAGGAGGGGAACCTATTATGATCTGTGTTCCCATTGTCGGTCCTACGATGGACCGCGCCCGCAAAGACCTCGACGCCTGCCAGAAGCTGGCGGACATCATTGAGTTGCGCCTCGACCTGATCGAAGATTTCGACCTGCCTTTATTACTGAAGGAAGCGGGCAAGCCCTGCATCGTCACCAACCGGTGCAAAATTGACGGCGGCCAGTTCGCGGGAACCGAACAAGAGCGCGTCGAAATACTGCGCCGGGCCATCGAGCTGCATGTGGATTATATCGACATCGAGACCTCGACGCCGGGCCCGCTTCTGAAATCCATTCTCGAAAACAAAGGCAGGGTGAAGGTCATCCTGTCGCACCACGACTTTACGCGCACGCCGGACGATCTCAATCCCCTGTACGATCTGATGCGCCAGATGCCGGCGGACGTTTTGAAGATCGTCACCTACGCAACCGACATCAACGACAACCTGACGCTGTTTCGCCTGCTGGCGCGCGCCCGCAAGGATAATAAACGGATGATCGCCTTCTGCATGGGCGAGAAGGGCGAGATCAGCCGTATCCTGACCGTACAACAGGGCGGGTGGCTGACGTTCGGTTCTCTGGAAACGGGCAAGGAAAGCGCGCCGGGGCAAATTACCGCAAGCACGTTAAAGCACATCTACCGCGTCAACGATTTGAAAACGGAAACCAAAGTGTACGGCGTCATCGGCGACCCGGTGTCGGGAAGCATGGGCTACCTGATCCACAACAAAGCGTTTCAGGAAACCGGCCTGCCGCATGTGTACGTGCCTCTTCTGGTGCAGAACGTCACGCGGTTTTTCAACGCGTACGAACCGTATCTGGGCGGGTTGAGCGTGACCATGCCGCACAAGGAAGCCATCATGAAAACGATGGACCGGATCGATCCCGCCGCCGAGCGCATCGGCGCCGTCAATACCGTGGTGCCGGACGGCAACGGATGGACCGGTTTCAACACCGACTATTCGGGGGCGCTGAAGGCGCTGGAACCCTACCGGCCGCTCCAGGATAAAAACATTCTGATCATCGGCGCGGGAGGCACCGCCAAGGCCATCGGGCAGGGTGTGGCCGACCAGGGCGCACAACTCACCCTCACCTTCAACCGCAACCGGGACAAAGCGCAGGAGTTGGCGGATCAATTGAAATGCAAACTCATCAGCGTCCGCGACGTGGACCAGGCGGCGGTCGATATCCTGATCAACTGCTCGCCGGTGGGCATGGCTCCCAACACGAACGACACCCCTTACCCCGCGCGTCTCCTGAAAAAAGATATAGTGGTGTTCGATTCGGTGTACAACCCGATGGAAACCCGCCTTCTCAAGGATGCGCAGGCGGCGGGATGCGCCACCGTCTCTGGCGTGGAGTTGTTCGTCCATCAGGCGGCGGGACAGTTCGAACTGTGGACCGGCAAGCCTGCTCCCATCGACCTCATGCGCCGGGTGGTGGAAGACAAACTGGCCTCACAGGATTAAACCTGTTCGGAAATTTTTAATCGAATCATCGGTGGGGCGGGGTTCAGGACAATCGCCATTCGTCAAACTGCTTCCAGGCCTGATCGAAACGCTCGACTTCGTAGGATTTGCGTTCCCGGGGATAGTCCTTGCCCGCAGACCGGAACACGGTGATCTGTTTGTCCTTCACATTGCTGGCTTCGACGAAAATGGAACAGCCCTCGGCCATCACCGCGCCGGTGCCCTGCAACAGCTCCTCCCGCACCACGCGGGGAGAGTCCATCACCACCATTCCCAGTTTGTTGATCATTTCCATGATAGGCAGTGTCGCGGCCCTCAGAAGGCCGCGCGATACCTGGGAACGGAGGGGTCCACCAACTGCGACCAGGCATCGATCCCCCCCGCCAGGTTGTATACCGTATTGAATCCGGATTCCTTCAGAAACTGGCCGGCCTGGTACGAGCGCTGACCGAAATGACAATACACGACGATATCGTCCTCAAACGCCAGCTCCTGGAGCCGGTCATACAACTCCGCCAGCGGGATATGGGTCGAATCCGGAATCGCCGACAGGGAATGCTCCCAATCCTCCCGCACGTCCAAAAGCAGTCCCACCTGCCCGGCATCCATCAGATCTTTTAATTCTTTGGGATGGATCTGTTTAACCGAATCGGTCATGTTGGGTCCTTTTTGTAATATTGGTCACCCTGTCCGGGGGTGAACACCTGTTGCAAAAATGAAAATCCATTGTCCAGAATCTGTAACGGGCGGAACGCAAACCGGGCCCGGGCACCCCTTTTGGGGAATTGCATTTTATCTAAATACCTGTAAAACAATGAGGCATTCCCATAAAAGTTTTACCCGGATTTGGCATGGCTCTTGCTGTTTAAAAGCAACTCACCTGAGGGTGAGGAACTCTCTCTTCTCCCAGAAAGAGGCTCTATTTGGCAGGTTAGCAAAAAAAGGAAGTCACGCACTTTTTTTCCGAGTTGGACCAACCCTCCCGGTCCTTCTCGGGCCTGCCATTACCTCTTACTGCTTTTCAATACCCATCCTAAGCAAAGCCCATCCAGGGCCAAAACACGAACAGCAACACCAGAAAACACGCCATGCCCAGCAGGCTGAGCAGGGTTCCGGACACCACCATTTCCCTGAGAGATATCTGACGGGACGCGAACGCCAGCGCCGACGCCGGGGTGGCGATCGGCAGAATAAAGGCGAAATTGCTCGGTAATATAACTGTCATCGCCGCCAGCGCCGGGGCCACCCCGTAACCCGGACACAGGCTCAACACCGGCGGCAGTAAAATGGCGATGACCGCCGAATTGCTCATAAACGTGGTGAACAGGACGGATAACGCCGCCACCGTCACCAGAAACATCGTGGGTGACATGATCGTCCCCTCAAACACCTTCTGCGCCAGCCACAACGCCGCGCCGGAAGACGCCATCACCTGCCCGAGGCAGATCGCCCCGCCGTACATAAGGATGATCGCCCAGTTGACATGCGGCTCGACGGTTTCCCAGGTGATCAGTTTCAGGGCAAACAACAGAAAGATCGCCATGAGGGAGATGTTGGCGATTCCCAACCGCTCGCCGAACCCGAACCAGAAAATCAGGGTCAGGGCCATTACCCCCGCCACCCCCATCTCCTGAAACGTGATTTTACCCAGATCCAGAAATTTTTCATGCAGATTTTTGAGGGCCGGTTGCATGTCCTCGATTTCCGGCTGGAACAACAGGTTGAGGAGCACCCAGCCGCAGACCAGCAACAGCACGATCATCGGAAACGAAAGCTGAGTATATTGCAGGATACCGAGAGTGCTCTGGTTGCCGGTTCCCTTTTCCAGCATTTCGACGGCCAGGGGCACGCGCCCCCCGCCCAGCACCGTGGCGGCGCCGCCGATGATGCACCCCCAGGCCATCGCAAAAAACATCGCCTTGGCAAAGGCGGACTTGCCCTGCGGCAGATTCAGGGTATGAACGATCTGCGTGACAATGGGAAACAGCATGGCCGCCACGGCATGCTCCGACATGAAACAGGAGCTGACCGCGCCGAATATATATATGGCGGTGATCAACGTCCGCGGCCGGTGGCCCCAGCGTTCCATCACCCATAAGGACATCCGGGTACTCAGGCCGCAGGCGATCATCGCGCCGGACAGGATGAACGCGCCCAGTATGAAAAATACCGCCTTGTTGCCGAAGAAGGCATAGGCCTGGGAAGCGTCCATGATACCCATCAGCGGAATCGCTCCGATCGCCAATAGGCTGGTCACCGACAGGGGAATCACGTTGCTCGACCACAGGCAGACGCACAGGAAAAACAGGCACAATACCTTGTAGCCCTCGGCCGTCAGGCCTTCGGGCGCCTCGCGGCCCAGCAGGATGAAAAAGCAGATCAACAGGACCACCACCACGATGCCCTGGCGCATGCGGTCGAAGACCACAATCCACAGTGGCCGCCGGTCAAACACCACTGTGCGGGATTCGTCGTTTTCGGGATCGTCGTTTTCGGGTTCGTGATTGGCAGTCATCGTGTTTATTTCGAGAATTTAAAAGGGTTTTAACCTACCTCAATCGCCGGTGGGTTGCAACAGGAACCCGGCGGCCCCGGGGTCCAAAATCTCCTCGGCAAGGGATTGGGGGGTGGAAACCGGCGGGTTTGCCGATATAATTCACCTTTTTTAAATTTTTTGTTCGCAGGCAAACCTTAAAATGTTAATTTAGGATTATACTTGAGGGCTTTTTGCCGGTCCGCCCCAAAAACTGAACAGACCCCCCTCACCACGGAGATGCTATATGGCAATGACGATTACCGAGAAAATCCTGGCCCAACACGCCGGCAAAACATCCGTCGCCCCCGGCGACAACATCTGGGTCGATGTCGACGTATTGATGACCCACGACGTCTGCGGACCGGGCACCATCGACATCTTCAAAAAACAGTTCGGCCAGAACGCGAAGGTCTGGGACCCGGAAAAAGTGGTG
>SMVT01000182.1 GCA_004357365.1 Nitrospina sp. | reverse complement strand
CCCCTGGAGCGCGGCCTCAGCCAGAAGCGCATCCGCGGTTACGCGAAACGCATCAAGGCCATCGCCGACGCCGGGTACGAGGTGATCCTGGTGTCCTCCGGCGCGATCATGGCGGGGCGCGAGCGGCTCAACCTGAAACGGCCCCACCTCGACATTCCGGAGAAGCAGGCCTGCGCCGCCATCGGCCAGAGTTTCCTGATGCGCTCTTATGAGCGGTCGTTCGAGAAGCAGGGGCTCAAGGTGGCGCAGATTCTTTTGAGTCATGACGACCTCGAAAACCGCCGGCGCTATCTCAATGCCCGGCACACGCTGGTAGCCCTGCTGAAGCACGGCGTCATCCCCATCGTCAACGAAAACGATTCGGTGACGGTCGACGAGATCAAGATCGGCGACAACGACACGCTGTCCGCCAACGTGGCCTGCATGGCGGAGGCGCATCTCTTGATCCTGCTGTCGGACGTCGATGGTTTGTTCACCGCTGATCCGGGCAAGGCGTACTCAAAGGACGGGCGGGCGCCGGAGTTGATCTCGCACGTCGACCGCATCACGCCGGAGATTGAAAAACTGGCGGGCAGGAGCAAAAATCCGCTGGCGGTCGGCGGCATGTACACCAAGGTGCTGGCGGCGAAAAAGACCATGAGTTTCGGCATCCCCACGCTCATCATCAACGGCCTCAAGGGCGAAAACCTGAAAAAAGTGTTTGCCGGAAGCCAGGTCGGCACGCTGTTCTGGTCGGGAGAGGTGAAGATCAAGGACCGCAAGCACTGGATCGCCCACACGCTGAAACCGGCGGGATCGGTCACTGTCGACGCCGGGGCGCGCCAGGCGCTGGTGGAGCGCGGCAAGAGTCTGCTGGCGGCGGGGATCGTCAAGGTCGACGGGCGTTTTGAATTCCGCGCCGCCGTGCGTATACTGGATGAGAAGAATAATGAAATCGCCCGCGGCCTGGTCAATTACAACTCGCGCGATCTCGACCAGATCAAGGGCATGAAAACCGGTGCCATGCGCAGTCTTGTCGGCCAAAACTTTTACGAAGAAGTCATCCACCGCGATGACCTCGTGCTGGTGTAGCCATGCCCAAATGGTGGGAACAGGAACCCATCCGGTTCGAGTGCCAGCCCGATTGTTTCAAGTGCTGTATGAAACCGGGCGTAGTGAATTTCGATAAAGAGGACATTCAGAAAGCGGCCAAGTTTCTGGAGATCAAGACCTCCGGCTTCAAACAGAAATTCCTGCAAAAGGATCATGGCGTGTGGGAGATGGAGTTTAAGGAGGGCGAGGTGTGCCGGTTTCTCACCATGGACGGGTGCGGCATTCATCCCGCAAAGCCCAAGCAGTGCCAGACTTATCCCTTCTGGAAGGAAAACCTGGAGACCCGCAACCACTGGCAGTTGACCGCCGGGTTCTGCCCCGGCATCGGCCAGGGGCCGGTCATCCCGCCCGCAGAGATCAAAAAAGCCCTCAAAGATTTCCGGGGCTAGCCGCCAGCGTGACGCTGGACCCAATTTCGCAGAGGCTTGGATTCGCGATTTATCGGTTGCTTTCGCCACCCGGTGTTTTAAATTTATCCGTGGCGATTCGCCACCCGGGTGTGGCCCGGCCTGCGGAGGTACTCCGCTTGACTTTGCAGGTTAAATCCCCATAATACCCGGTTGGCCCTCCGGCGCTTAAACGCCCGGATGCGGCCGTCCAGCCTTTGAACTGAACTCGCAACAATTTTTTGGATCGAAACCAACTGAGGAATCGCTATGTCTGTGTGTGTCGTCGTCGGAATGCAATGGGGAGATGAGGGGAAGGGCAAGATCATCGACCTGTTGACCGAAAAGGCGGACGTGGTGGCCCGTTACCAGGGCGGTCACAATGCCGGGCATACCATCATCTTCGACGGCAACAAATACATCCTGCACCTGATTCCCTCCGCCATTTTCCGCCCCGATAAAATATGCGTCATCGGCAACGGCGTGGTGATCGATCCCGCCGCGCTCTCGGAAGAGATGCAGATGCTCAAGGACTTGGGATTCGATTACGAGGGGCGGCTGTTGATCAGCGACCGCGCCAATATCATCCTGCCTTACCACCGCATCTCCGCCTTGCAGAAGGAGGGCGCCTCCGGTTCGCGCAAGATCGGCACCACCGGCCGCGGCATCGGCCCGGCCTATTCCGACAAAATCGCGCGCGTCGGTCTGCGCACCTGCGATTTTCTCGACGAATCGCGCCTGCAGGAAACCCTGCGGTCCAATTACGAGGAAAAGAAAAAGATTCTCAAAAACCTGTACGGTGAAAACCTGCCGGAGCTCGGCGAAATCGTCGACCAGATGTTGTCGCACCGCGACCGGTTCGTGAAATTCATCGTCAACACCCAGAGTTTTCTGCGCGATCGGATCGCTGAAGGCAAAACCATCCTGTGCGAAGGCGCGCAGGGCACCATGCTGGACATCGACCACGGAACGTATCCCTTCGTCACCTCGTCGAATTCCACCGCCGGGGGCGCCTGCACCGGGCTCGGCATTCCGCCGGCCAGGATCGACCGGACCCTCGGCGTGATCAAAGCCTACACCACCCGCGTCGGCGAAGGTCCGTTTCCGACGGAGTTGCACGACGATTACGGCGAACAGTTACGGAACGACGGCGACGAGTTCGGCTCCACCACCGGGCGGCCGCGCCGGTGCGGATGGTTCGATGCCGTGGTCGGCAAATACGCCGTCGAGTTGAACGGTATCGATGCCGTTGCCCTCACCAAAATCGACGTGCTGGATCAGTTGGACACCATTCGCGTCTGCACCGGCTACCGCCACCACGGAAAAGTAGTCGATGGCCTGCCCGCCAGCCTGCCGGTGCTCGAGCAGTGCGAACCGGTGTATACTGAGTATCCGGGATGGCAACAAAGCACCTCGGGCATCCGGTGTTTCGACGAATTGCCGGACAACGCCAAACGCTACATCGACGGCCTGCAGGATCACCTCGGGGTGGAGATTCCCCTGATTTCCACGGGTCCCGGCCGGGAGGAAACGATCCTGCGCGGAGAGTTGCTGTGAAATTCGAGCTTGCCGATAAGGTATTGAATTTTATGTCTGAGCAGGGCGCGGAAGATGTTACCCTCGACCTCGAGGAAATTCCCTCCAACTGTTGCCTGGGGCGCCTGCCGGAGATGAAAATTTCCCTGCAAAGTCCGTCCAACTCCGAAGAATACCGGCATTTCGAGGTTGGCGGCATCCATATCCACCTGTCCAAACTGCTCCGCACCAATGCCACCCTCAAGCTGTTCCTCACCGGCCTCGGCCCCTTCAAAAAAGTTGAAGCGTCCGGCGTCAACCTTGTACTATAATAACAATTAGGCTCTAAGTTTAATTAATTAAGGGACTTGGGAGACTTTTCCGGGTTGAGCAACTATGTGGACGCTGGTCATACTCATTTTTTCCTGCCTGTTTTTTTATTTCGTGGGCTACCGGTATTATGCCGGGCGCCTGGACCGCGACGTGGTCCAGCCCGACGCCGGTTTTAAAACGCCGGCGGTCAGCCAGAGCGACGGCGTCGATTACGTTCCCAGCAAGCCGGTGGTGCTGTTCGGCCACAATTTCGCGTCCATCGCCGGGGCGGGACCGGTCATCGGCCCGATCATCGCCATGCATCATTTCGGCTGGGCGCTGACCCTCCTCTGGATTCTGCTCGGCAACGTGTTCATCGGCGCGGTGCACGATTACCTGGCCCTCATGATGTCGGTCCGCAGCCGGGGCAGTTCCATCGCCGATATCGCTGAGACCACCATGGGTCCGCGCGCCAAGAATGTGTTCGCGCTGTTTCTGGTGCTGGCGATGTTGCTGGTGATTGCGGTGTTCGGCGTGGTGGCGGCCCAAACCTTGATCGCCCAACCGCAGATGGTGATTCCGACGCTGGCGATCATCCCCGTGTCCCTGCTGTTGGGTTGGGCCATTTACCGCAGGGGGTTCCCCCTGGGTCTGTGCTCCCTGATTGCGGTGGCGGCTCTCTTGTCCAGCATCTATTTCGGGTTCAAATATCCTTTGCCCTTGCCGGCGGAAGGCGTTCTCGGATTGTCGCCGCTCATGTTCTGGTTTGTGGTACTGATGCTGTACGCGGCCGTGGCCTCGGTCATGCCGGTGCAACTGCTCCTGCAACCGCGCGATTATCTTTCGTCCTACGTGTTGTTCGGGAGCATGGCGCTGGGCATCACCGCTTTGTTGTGGGTGCATCCTGGATTCAACACGCCCGCGTATCTCGGTGCCTATTCCGAAGGGCAGGGGCCGGTGTGGCCGATGCTGTTCGTGCTGGTGGCCTGCGGGGCGGTGTCCGGCTTCCATTCGCTGGTGGCGGGCGGTACCGTGTCGAAACAACTGACCAATGAAACCGAAGGCCGCCTGATCAGCTACGGCGGCATGTTGACCGAAGGCGTGGTCGCCGTCACCACCGTTTTGCTGGTGGGCGGCGGACTGTACTGGATTGCGCCGGCCGCTGGAGGCATCGATATGAACGCCCTCGGATTCCGCGAAACGTTGAAGGCCGGGGGGTGGATCCACGCGTTCGGCAGCGGTTATGGCCACGTGGTCAGCCAGATGCTCCCCTTTCTGGGATTCACCGTTGCGTACATGGTGGCGGTGCTGGCCCTGAACACCTTCGTGATGACGACGCTCGATACGGCGGTGCGGATCACGCGCTTTATCGTGCAGGAAGTAGCGGGCCCGCGCGTGCCCGTCATGCTCAACAAATACGTGACCACGGCGTTGGTTGTGGGGCTGGCGTATCTCATCGGTGCCACCGACGGCTGGGAGAAAATCTGGCCGATCTTCGGGGCCACCAACCAGCTCATCGCGGCGGTGGCGTTGTTCGTGATCTCCGCCTACCTGATTGGAGTCCGGAAACCGACCACCTACACGCTGGTGCCGGCGGTGTTCATGGTGATCACCACCATCGCGGCGCTGGCGTGGCAGGCGTACCGGTTTTTTACGGCGCCGCAACCCAACTGGTTTCTGGGGAGCGCCTCTATTGTATTGATTGGATTGGCATTGTTTGTCGGCAACGAAGGCCTGCAGGCGCTGAAAGGGCCCAGGGGACGGCCGGAGGTGGCCCCAAGCGAAGCCTAAAATCCTGATAACCGGTTGGAAACGCGGGATGCAGGGAAATTAAAATTCTCCGTCTTGATTTTTCCGCCCAATATATTATGATGTACGCTGAACTTGATTCCGAGGAAAAGCACCGTGAAAATCAGTGAAGTAATGGCCCGCCAGGCCGAGCAGAAACACGCGGGGAAACCTCTGGAAGACCGCCCCCGAAAACCGGTCGACCGCAAGGCGCTCAAGGTGATCCGCACCCGCGAGACCCCCAACCCCAGGGCTCTGCAGTTTGTCGTCAATGCCGAAATTCTGGAGCACGGCTACCGGTCCTTCACCAGTAAGGAGGACTCGGCGGGGGACGCCATGGCAACGGCGTTAATGGATTTTAAGGAGATTAAAACCGTCTACGTCATGAAGAACTTCGTCACCGTGACGATGGAAGGCCTGAGCGACTGGAATCACCTGAAAACCCCGGTGTGGAACATCATCGACGAAAAAGTTCACGTGTATCCCTCGGAAGGGCAGGAGAAGATCGATATCGACGTGTCCGATTTTCACGGACTCCCGCAGGATAAAAAACTGGAAGCCATTGAAATGGTGCTGGACCGTTCCATCCGTTTTCAATTGTCGCAGGACGGCGGCGGGGTGGACCTCAAGGATCTTCAGGGCAACGAAGTTCAGATTCATTACCAGGGCGCGTGCGGCAATTGCCCTTCGTCCGAAACCGGCACGCTCCAGCACATCGAACGGCTGATCAAGCAACAGCTGGACAGCGACCTCACCGTCAAATCCGTTTAAATCCCATCCATCGTCAGAACCGCCGAGTCACCGCCGGTTTTTTTTCAAGCGCGGCTTGATTCCGAGCAACCTTATTTGAGGCCGCGAGATCGGACCGTCCAACTTGAAATGGGTTTCGATCAACCCGCTCTCCGCCTGTACTTTCGACAACATCCGGGCCAGCTGAGGCGAAGCCTTGCGGGCCGTGCTCCGGTTGAATTTCGGAAGCGCTCTCCCCACCATGTTCAGGGTCTGGTTGTACCCGTCGAAGATGCCTTCGAAATAAACATCCATGGGCTCGCCCTTCAACGCCAGGTTGCTGGTATTGAATTTGCCGTTGATGATTTTGAAATTCCCGCCCAGATAATCAAACCGCAATCCTCTTGAACTCGGTTTCCGGGAAAACACCGGATCGATGACCTTGAGCAGCCTCTTGACTGCCTCCGACTTGTCGAATGTGACGGGACTGACTTTGATCGAAACGGTTCCAAACAGGCCGCGGATACCCGGCAATTTCTCGGGAACATAACCGTTCAACGAACCGTGCGCCCGCATGAAGCCCTGTATCTGGTTTCGGGTGTAATCGCCCGCCCGCAGGTTTTTTCCCAAAAATTTCAGTTGATATTTACGGGATTCGGTATCGTAAGTGCCATGGACGCTGAGAGTGCCGTGGGCCGGGGTCCAGGTGGATTGGGCCAGAACGATTTTGCCGGGAGCCAGGCTGACTTTGCCCGCGACTTTCCGGAAGCGCACCTGATCCACCGTCACCTGCTCGGAGGTCCAATCCATTGTCATCGGTTTGTCCGGAGGCGATTCGAACTGGATTTCGGTTTTCAGTGAGGCCAGTTTAAAGTTTTTAGCCGCCAGGGTCAGATTTTCCCCCACCAGGGATCCGGTGACCCGCGGGGGTCCATCCAGCGTCCGGGGAATCGCCACTTTCAGGATTCCGGAGAACCGTCCCTGGGGCGGCGCCCATCCCTCCGGGGCGGTCAACCGGGAAAGGTCGAGGCCGGTCAACTGGACCTCGGTTTCAATGTAAGGACTGGGATCGTCTTCCGATGGCAGCGGAAAGGGTAGTTGGCCGTCGATACGCACCTTGCCGTTGAGGGCTTCCCCTTGGATGTTGTACAGAATAAAGCTGTTCTCCCACCGGACTTTGCCCTTCACCTGGGAGACCGTCAGCTGGTAATCCCCCACGGGGATCTGGGCATCCCCGGTCACGAAGCGGGTTTCCGCCTTGAGATCGCGGCGCAGGGCGGCCCCATCCGCCAGCGAATTGAGCGGGCAGGAGGCCAGAAGCGTCAGCTGTTCGATGCGAACGGGTAGGACGGGGTTTGCCGGGGTGTCGGATTTTTCTTCCAGGTGCGGTTGCAGGGTCTGCACCAATTCGGTTAAGGAAAACGGCTGAGTGCGAAGCTGAACCTCCAGGCGGGAGGTGTCCGAAAGCACGTCGTCGGCCTCCATCCGTCCCAGCAGAAACAGCGGTCCCAGATCGAGGTGCACGTTTTCTAGGATCACATCGACCACCCCGGGGTCGGGCCTCCGGATTTTCAAATCGAACGAAAACCCGAGCGGTTCGGTTTCGCGGGGTTCGGGCGGCCCGTTACGAATCACCTGAAGGGTGCCCTGTTCCACATGAATATTTTTTGCAGTGAAATGAAATTTTTTCAGCCGGTTCCGGAATTCATCGATGATCCGGCGATCGATCAGCGGCGAAGGCGCCGGTTGCGGAGGAGAGAGTTGGGCCTGCACCGGTTTTTCGAGAGGCATGACCTTGGTCATGGTATTGCCGCGGGCCTTTTTCTTGTCAGGGTCGGACAAGGATGCTTTTTTGAATTCATTACTCGGGGAGTCCTGGGGATCCAGATACACTTTGATCCTCGGTTTGATGATGACCGCGTTTTCGATCACCACTTCTCCGGTCAGCAGAGGCCAGATCTTAACTTCCAGAAACAGGCTTTCGGCCCACAACAGTTGACGGCCGCCGGTGCGTACCGTTAATCCGCCGGCCTCCAGACCCAACCCGCGCGAAAAACCCAGGTCCAGAAACTGAATCTCCACTTGCGTTCCGGTTTTTTCAGACAACGATTGCGCGATGGATTCCCGGAGCGTGTCCCGGTCCAGCAACAGTACAAGGGCGCCCGCGCCCCCGAGCAGGAGGACGAGCCCCAGCGTGATCGCCTTCAACCATTTTTTGCCCCGGGCATTCGCCTTTTTCCAGGGAGCGTATGGGGATTTTTGGGAGGAGCGGGTCATGGGCCACATCTTATATAAGGAAAGGCTTTCATGGAAGGGAGATTTCCGGTACTCCGGGGTGGCGGCGGGCGGAGGTCTGCTTTTATAGGCTCAATGAGAAATAAAAAAAACAGGGAGAGGGCCCGGGCTGAAAGTTCTGCCCGGGCCGTCTCCCTCAATCGGTTTATTTCAGAGGAGGGCCGGTGCGATCAGAAACCGAAACCGCCGTGGTTGGCCGCCACCATGCAGGCCAGCATCGGCAGCGAGAGCCAGGCGTTGGTCCGGCTGAAAATAAACGCCGTCTTTTTGGATTTCGCCAACGCGTCGCCTTCCAGTGCACCCGCGATGATTTTCTTCTGATTGGGCCAGATGAATACCCAGACGTTGAGCACCATGATAATTCCCAACAGCATTCCCACATGAATTTCCCATCCGGGAATTCCCTCCACTTTACCCCGGCCCATTCCGTAATAGAGGATGCCGGTAATCAACGTCCACAGGGCCGCGTGCCGGAAATAGAAAAGGGCTTTCGGCAGAATGATCTGTGTGTACGGTTTGGCCGCGCCGGCCTCGGTCATTTTGGGCATGGACTGCACCTGCACCAGATTGAAAAAGTACAGCAGGCCGATCCAAAGGATTCCAATCAGCACATGAAAAAATTCAACTACCCACATAAATGAGCCTCCTAAAGTTCCAAATTGATATTGGTATATGAAAACCTGAGAAAATTCGGGCAAACATCCGGGTGTGAAATCCATCCAGCAGTTACTGGATAAGATGAAATTATTATAGTCCAAATTTAATTAATTTGATAGTTTTCGGCATATTCGGGCGGAACCTCTCGGTCGAATTTAAATTATGTCACCCTGAGAAGTCTTGGCTAGCCTGTCCTGAACTTGCGGAAGGAAAGAATCCCGGTTGTGTTCTACGCTTTCCTAAGTTGTGGGTTTTTGCAAAAGGAATAACAACAGAATTCCGATGGCCGCCAGATTGAATACCAGCAGGATGAATGCCCATCGGCCCGGGAGCCCTAAGTTTCGGGAGCGGGGAGCGTCCGATGGGGAAACAGCCGCGGCATCGGTAGAATGTTCCGGACCGCCTGCCGGGTCTTGCGGGCGGTTTTTCAACGCTTCATTTTCCTCGCGCAAAGATCGGTTATCCGCGGTCAAACGCTCGACCTGATCCTTCAGGCGCAAACGTTCCACCTTCAGCGCCTTGGATTTGGCGATTTCCCGCTCCAGCGCCTCTTCCGGCCCCAGGGTGAGGCCATCGTTTTCCGGAAGGTCCTGCCACTCGTCGGTCATGGACCCATCATACTCCCAATGGGAGGATAAAAACGCGGCGTTGGAAATACGGTCAGGATTTGTGCGTGTGAAAGGCGTCGCTGGCGGCGGTCAGGCGGGACAGGTGTTCCGGGCTGAGGGTGAGGTTTCCCGCCCGGCAGAATTGTTGGATCTGTTCCGGTTTGCGCGAGCCGACGGCGGCGGTCAGGATATTGGGTTGGGCCAGCACCCACGCCACGGCCACGTTGATGGGCGGCTCGTTGATTTCCCCGGCGATCTCCTGAACGGTTTTCAGGACTTCCTGCGAGTGGCTGAACAGGGGTTCCTGATACACCTCGTACTCCCGGCGGGTGGGTACGTCGGCTTGGGTCCGTCCGCCCAGAAGACCCCGCGCCGACGGGGAATAGACCATGATGCCGACCCCGGCGTTCTGGCACAACGTTAACGCTTGGTCTTCGTATTCGCGTTCCAGCAGGTTGTAGGGGATCTGGTTGACCACGAACTGCGACAGGTCGCCGCCAAGGCGGGACAAATCTTCCGCTTCGAAATTGGACAGGCCGACGGTTTTCGCCTTGCCGCTATCGCGGAGGGCGAGCATGATGTCGGCCAGTTTCTTGGATTTGTCAGGGGTGTTGAAGTAACTGCCGGGCCAGTGGACGAGATAGAGGTCGATGGTGTCCCGGGCCAGGGCGCGGAGAGTGCCCTCCAGCCGTTCCTGGTAGGTGGCCAGGGTCAGTGCCGCGTCCGGCCATATTTTGGATATGATCAGGACGTCATTTTTTCGGGAGCCGAGGGCTTTGCCCAAGCGGCGCTCCGATTCGCCCTCGCCGTAGCCTTCCGCCGTATCGAAGGCAGTGATGCCGCCGTCGAGCGCGGTTTTCACCGAGGCGTCGGCCTCTTGCGGGGTGCAATAGTCTCCCCAGCCGCCGCTCGGCGCGATCTGCCAGCACCCGAAGGTGATGACGCTCCACGGTTTGTCCAGGCCTTTGCAGGCAACGCTTCGCATGTTATTTCATCACCACGATGATGCGGCGGCGCGTGTAATGCGGTCCCTCGGTCCGGAAGGTGGCCGTCATGGGCTTCGCCCATTCCTCGGACCTGCCGAGATGTTGTTTGAACCGCCACACCTTCCAGCCGACCGTGAGTACAGCGGTCCCGGCCAACAGGATGAACGCGGCGAAAATGAACCCGATCAGCGCCGGGAACATGAAAAACAAAATCGCCAGCGCCACCAGCGACCCGCCGAAGATGAGGATGCCCTTTTGCAGGGATTGATAGCCCTCCTCGAAAATGTTTTTGTGATACGGATTGCGCTCAATCATGATTCCTCCTTCCGTCCGCTCCGCGCGGGGCGAATTTCAAAACCACCCCAGCGAAATTGGCTCCGGGCCTTGCCCGGCTCCCCCTTGTAAAGGGGGCTGGGGGGATTCTTCATTTGTGTCTGTATTTATAAGACCTTGCGGAGGCCGGGTCAAGACGGATTCGCGGAAATCGAAATATCATGCCGCGCTTCGGGTAATTTTCAAAATCTTTTTAAAATCACGTTTTTGAACGCTGAGCGGCCGCTTCCAGTTGGTAACGCGCGGACTGGGATGGTACAGGGCAAGTAGGGTGAAATTTTTCGTTTTCTGCGGTTTACCGATCACATCCGCCAGCTTGTAACGGGTGCCCAGTATGCGGTTGATCGCTTCCAGCCCGACGCCTCCCAGGGTGACCACGACTTTGGGTCGCATCAGCTCCAGTACCGTTTGCAGATAAGGCGAGCAATTGCCGATTTCTTTTGCGGTCGGACGCCGGTTGTTGCCGTTATGAAGCGGATTGCACAGCACCGCGTTGGTGACGAAGATATCCTGGCGCGTGAGGCCGATGTAAGCGATCAGCGTTTCGAAGTTGTCGCCGGACCTATCGCCGGAAAACGGGATGCCGGTACGGGCCCCGCCGAAGCGTCCCGGCGCTTCGGCGACGAACAGGATTTCGGAGTCGATCGATCCGTTGCCCGGTCCCAATACTGCACTCTGCTCAACCATGTTCGGACAGGTGGTGCACTCCGCGGCTTTTTGGGTCAGGCGTTCGAATTCACGATGCGGGTCGCGCATGGGAAGGCTCAGGACGATTTTTTATCGTGGGTGGCAGGGGGCGCGGATGTATCTTCTTCCTCGTCTTCGTACTCGTCCTCATCGTCGAGGCTGGAGCGGCAGATGACGAGGAACCCGACGAGCATGAGAACGCTGGCGAAAATAGTCAGAACTATATCCATGGCGTTTTAAAACGGTTTGACGGTGGCGAGATAGATCATGCCGCCGGCGATGAGGAAGATTGCGATATGGACCATCATCGCATATTTTTTGGGTAAATGGTCCTGTTTGATCTGCCTGCCGTTCTGAATCCCCAGCCCCACCAGCACCAGCAACAGGCCCAGCTTGGTATAAATCCACTGTGCCTCGTCGAATACTCCGGTTTTGATCGCCAGGTACAGGCCGGAGGCGACGGTCACAAAGAGGATCGGATAGTAGATGAACTTGTGGATGCGCTTCTGGGTTTTGCGGAGGCCTTCGCGTTCCTCGGCCGATTTCAGCCGCAGGCGAAACACGACGGTCAACGATTGCAAAAACAGCGTGCCCACTACGAGACACATCGAAACCATATGGAGTGTCAGAAAGAAATTTTTCATAAGGGTCGAGGGACCGGGCTCACGGGTTTTCTTCCGCTACGGGTTGCGGTTCCGTTTTCCAGTACACCAGGCTGGACACCATCAGCGCCAGGCCGATGCCGCAATACACGGCGGCCACCACCACGTAGCCTCCCAGGTATTCGTTGAAGGTCCGCAAGGCGACGCCGAGGGCGATCATGCCGGCGATCAGAATATAAAACGATTTGGCGTAAACATGATGGATTTTCAACGGACCTTCGATACTCTCGATGCGCGATTTGTTGCGGCGCGCGGTTTTGGAAAGCACGAAGCGGCCCTTAACCACGCCAATAATGATACTGACGGCGATGGAGATGGCCAGGGCGGTCTGGGTGGCGTTTTGCGTTTCCAGAGCGGTCTGGTACATGATCGCTCCCCGAACCACCAGAAACAAACCGACCAGTCCCCAGATGGAACCGGCCAGGGTATAGAGATTGTTTTTATTCACAGGAATATCCTCAAAATCGCTTATTCAATTAAGATGACGGGAATGACAAAAGGATTTTACCAGAGACCAGTCACCGTTGGAAAGGGCGTTCGCTTATCGGGGTGCCCCGCACCACCCGGGTGGTCATCCGGCCGCTTTTGCTCTTGTAAAGGGTGGCGGCCTTCCCGGTGTTGAAATTCACCAGATATCCGTCCTGTCCGATGCCGTCGGCGGCCCAGGCGGTGGCCAGCGGGCCGCTGGGGAAGACGGGATTCATTTTCAGGTCTTTGCCGTATTTGTCCTGGATGATATGGTCCGGGTCGACCAGCGTCAACAGTTCCTCCTTTTCCGGGAGCCGCCAATCATTGTAGCCGGCCAGCTTCTGGTAGGCCATGTTGTGAGTGTAGTCGCGGGCCTCGTCCCAGGAAAGCCATTTGCCCTCCATCTGCCAGGAATCTTCCTTGGCCCACATGAGGCCGGTCAGGGAATCGGTGATGGTGCCGTTGTTGTTGTCGATGAACCGGGGTTTGTCGTCTGTCATGGGATTCAAGTGTGCACCGCCGCGGGGTCATCCAGCGACAACCCGGCCAGGCGTGATTTCAGGTTGTTAAGATCGAACTTCGGCGGATGCGTCAAGTCCGCGCGTTTCTGGATGCGTCCGAAAGAGAGTTTGAGCAGGGTGTCCGAGAAACAGAGCAGCGGGGTGCGGCGCAGAATCTGCCGGACCGTTCGCCGCGAAATTTTGACCGGGTCATCCGAATGCAACAGCTCGCGGTTGTTGTGGAGGACGGCGGCTGTTTCCAGCGCCATCCACAACGGCCAGATACAGAACAGGCGGATGCGCGGAGCGGTGCGCGGAAGCGCCAGGGTGAATTGCAGGGCGTCCTGCAGGTGCCCCATGGTTTTGTTGAGAAGCTGTTCCATGATCTGCATATTTTTTTCATCCGAAACGCCCGCGCTGAACTCTTCTACCGACAGGCCCTGGGATTCGATATAGGAGCGCGGCACGTAAGACCAGCCGCGTTCCCGGTCGACGATGATGTCCTTGGAGATATTGGTCATCTGCAAACCGAGGCCGAAGGACACCGCGGTGTCGCGCATGGTTTGCCGGGCCTGCCCGCTCAAGTGAGGGAGCTCCTCGATAAACAGGTTGCACAGCATTTCTCCGACCGCGCCGGCCACGAAGTAACAGTATTCCTCCAACTCCTCTTCGTTGTTCAAAAGGGTGAGGGAGGTACCGTCGAATTTTTTCTGGAAGTAGGCCATTCCCCGGGCCATTTCTGAAACCGAAGGAATGATCTGCGCCTGGTGATGGGCGGGCAGGGTATCGAACACGTGGAACACCCGCGGGCTCAGGGACAGCAGTTCCAGGTCGTTCGGGTTGCCGTTGACCGCTCCGCACTCCCCGACCCAGTTGGAAAGCGCATCTCTTCGGTGGTCCGCGTCCTGGAGCAGGCGCGAAAACTCATGCAACAGTTTAATTTTGATTTTGGGATCGAGCCGGGCAGCGTCTTCGATCGTGTCGATGATGCGGCAAAACAGGTAGGCCGTTAAGATGCTGCGGTGCAATTCGCCCTTGAGGACGGAGATGTTGAGCGCAAAAGTCCGGCTGACCTTTGGCAACGTTTTCTGACAATATTCCCAATCCCCCATCACACTCTGCGCTTGATACCTTCCGGCCCAGTACGCTCCACTCTAATGAACCGGTTGCGTTTTCCGGGCGTCCAGTTCCTCGGCAATGTCGAGGATCGCCGAATGCACTTTATTGATAATGTACTCCGGCGTGCTGGTTCCCGCGGTGATGCCGATATGTTTTTTGTTAATGAACCATTGCTTTTCCAACTGCGAGTCAGCCTCGATATGATGGGCTTCCACGTTGCGTTCGTCGCACACCTGAACCAGCTTTTTGGTATTGGACGAATTGTAGCCGCCGATGACGATCATCAGGTCCACCTGTTCCGCCAAGTCTCGCACAGCGATTTGGCGGTCACGGGTCGGCTGGCAGATGGTGTTGACGAAAGCGACTTCGTCGACGCAATCCATTTCCCGGATTTTTTTGACGAGATGCTCCACCTTTTCCAACTGTTGGGTGGTCTGGCTGACGATGCCGAATTTCCGCTTGCCGGTGGCTCTCAGTTTATCCAGGTCCTCTTCGCTGCCCACCACGATATAGTCATCGAGATCCCCCACGATACCTTTGACTTCGACGTGCTCATCCTGCCCGATCACGACCGGATAATAATCTTTCTCAACCATGGATTTGATGGTTTTATGAACGCGCATCACCAGCGGACAACTGGCGTCATATACGATCAATCCGGCATCGGTCAATTTCTCCTTCATTTTATCGGCCGCGCCGTGGGCGGTGATCATGACTTTTTTGGTTTTGATCTGGTCGATTTTGTCGATTCCGCTGACCACGGACACACCGTTTTTCTTCAACGATTCATTGACCTGGCTGTTGTGCACCAACTGGCCGACGATGGTGAGCTCCCCCTTAAACTGCGGTTCCAGGGCGAGGTTGATGGCATCCTCGACCCCGAAACAGGTTCCAAGAGCGCTGGCAAGGGATACTTTCATGGAGTTTCCTTTGAACAAACTTTAAGGGAGCAACCGTTATCCAACGGTGCCTGTATGAAGAAACTTAATTTTTAATCATATCAGATGGGTTGGGCGATTTAAATAAAAATCGCGGACCGGCCGGGTTCCGTCACTTTAAAAACAGGTTTTTCAACAACTGCAGAGTGGTCTCCCGCCCGATTTCGGCGATCGATTCGGTCAGCGGGATTTTCTTCGGGCACACCTCGACACACACCTGGGCATTGCCGCAATCGGCGATCCCGCCCTCGCCCATCACCGCTTCCAGCCGCTCCTCCTGCTCCATGGCGCCGGTCGGGTGCATGTTGAACAGGCGGACCTGGCTGAAGATGGAAGCACCCATGAAATCGTTGTCCTTGGTGAATTGCGGGCAGGCCTCCAGGCAACATCCACAGGTCATGCATTCGGACAGCAGGTAAGCTATGGTACGCTGTTTCTCCGGAATCACCGGGCCTTTGCCGATGTCGTGCGTGCCGTCGATATGGATCCAGGCCTTCACCTTTTTGAGATCATCAAACATGCGGCTCCGGTCCACGTGCAGGTCGCGGACGAGGGGGAATTTGGACAACGGTTCCAGCACGATCGATTGCGGCAACTGGTCCACCAGCGCAGTGCAGGCCTGGCGGACTTTGCCGTTGATGATCATGGTGCAGGCGCCGCACACTTCCTCCAGACAGTTGCATTCCCACACCACCGGGGTGACCTTATTGCCCTCCCGGGTGACCGGATGCATCTGAATGTCCATGAGACAGGAGATGACGTTGGCCCGGGGTTTGTGGGGCAAATCGAATTCCTGCCAGTAGGATTTTCCGTCCGGCCGGTCCTGGCGTTTGATTTTCAAATGGATGGTTTTATTATCAGGCATGGTTCACCTTCAATCGTATTTCCGGGGCCGGGGCTGGACCAGCGACGTGTTGACCGCTTCAAAGCTGATCTCCGGCCGATGATTTTTATATTCGGCGATGGTGGTGTTGAGCCAACGCTTGTTGCATTCCTCGAAGCGTTTCATGTAGGCGAGATGGCCCGGCGGAAATTCGTTTTCCTGGACCTCGCCGTAATGTTGTTTCTCGAGGAAATCGACATGTTCGTGCGGATCGAAATCCTTGGGTTGGTTCAAATCAAATTCAGGTTTGTAATGCGCCCCACGAAACTCGTTTCGGACCAGCGCGCCCTGGGTGATGATTTTGGCGAGCTGGATCTGGCAATGCAATTGCTGGATCATGCTGGGCGCCGGGTTGGACCAGTGGCTGGTGTCCAGGCATTGCACGTCCTTGAACCGGACCTCCAGATCGTTGATCTGGGTCATGGCCTTCTCCAGCTTGGAATTTTCCCGGACGATCAGCACGTGCGACAGCAGGATGTTCCCCATCTCCTGGTGGAGTGTATACAGATTTTCCATGCCTTTCATTTTTCTG
>SMVT01000181.1 GCA_004357365.1 Nitrospina sp. | reverse complement strand
CCTTGTTTGCCGGCGGACACTGCATTCTGGAGGGCGTACCCGGGCTGGCCAAGACCCGTTTGGTCAGCACGCTTTCCGATGTGCTGCAACTTTCGTTCAAACGCATTCAGTTCACACCGGACCTGCTGCCGGCGGATCTGATCGGCACCCAAATTTATCAGCCGAAGACCGGGGAGTTTGTCATCAAGAAGGGGCCCCTGTTCGCCAACATCATTCTGGCGGATGAAATCAACCGCGCCCCCGCCAAGGTGCAGAGCGCCTTGCTGGAAGCCATGGAGGAGCGGCAGATCACCCTCGGCGGGGAAACCTTTCCCCTGCCCCAGCCGTTCATGGTGATGGCCACCCAGAACCCCATCGAGCAGGAAGGCACCTATCCCCTGCCGGAAGCGCAGGTCGACCGGTTCGTTTTCAAACTGAAAATTGACTACCCCTCCAAGGAAGAGGAAAAACGGATTATTCAAAGAGTCTCGTCGTCCAACAACCATTGCAAAGTCAACGCGGTGATTCATCCGGAAGATATCGCCAAGGCCAGGGAAGTCCACGAATCCATTTATATCGATGAAAATCTGCAGGACTACATCGTCAACCTGGTCGCCGCCACGCGTTCTCCGGAAGAACACAATCTTAAATCACTGACCCACATGATTCAGTACGGCGCATCGCCCCGTGCTTCCATATTCCTGAACCGGGTCGCCAAGGCGTATGCCTTCATGCAGGGGCGCGGGTACGTGGTGCCGCACGATATCAAATCCATCGGATTCGACATCCTGCGCCACCGCATCATTTTGACGTACGAGGCGGAAGCGGAAAACGTCACGCCGGAAGAAATCCTGAAAAAAATATTCGATACCATTGAGGTCCCTTAAAACCACCCATGTTTTCCTGGCTGCACAAACTGACCGGGTCGTTTCACGAACCCCCTCCCCCGCCGGATGAGTTCGATAAAACCATTCCGCCGGAGCTGATCAAAAAAATCCGCGACATCCAGGTGAAAACCAATCATCTCGTGAATCACATGATGGCGGGGGAATACGTCTCCGCTTTCAAGGGGCGCGGCATGGAGTTCAGCGAGGTGCGGAAATACGAACCGGGCGACGACGTGCGGCTGATCGACTGGAACGTGACCGCGCGCATGGGGCATCCCTACATCAAGGAGTTCCAGGAAGAGCGGGAACTCACCGTGATGCTGCTGGTGGACGTTAGCTCATCCGGCGAATTCGGTTCGGTCGAGAAATTCAAAAACGAGGTGGCGGCGGAAATCGCCTCGGTGCTGTCCTACTCGGCTATCAAGAATAACGACAAGGTCGGGTTGATCGTATTCTCGGACACCATCGAACATTACATCCCCCCGCAGAAAGGGCGGGCGCATATCTGGAACCTGATCCGCACCATTTTGAATTTCGTGCCGGAGGGCAGGCACACCAATTTGAACCTGCCGTTGGAATATTTATTGAAGGTCCAGAAAAGAAAATCCGTCGCCTTTCTGATTTCGGATTTTCAGGCCGAGGGGTATCTGCGGAACCTCCGTCTGGTCCGGCAGAAACACGACCTGATCGCCATCGCCATCAGCGACCCGCGGGAATCAGAACTGCCCGACGTGGGCTGGGTGCATCTGGAGGATTCGGAAACCGGGGAAACCCTGCTGGTCGATACCGCCGACCGAACCTTAACCGAACGGCTGGCGCGGCTTAAAATAAAGGAACGGCAAGAACGGAAAAAACAGTTTCATGCCAACGGGGTCGATGTCATCGACATCCAGACCGACCGGTCCCTGACGCAACCCTTGATCCAGTTTTTCAAAATGAGAGAAAAGAGGCTTTGAAAATGACCCCACCGCCAGAAACCCCGGAAGACGATCCGAAAAGTTCCAAACTGCCGCCCACGAACCGGGAAACCGAAACCGGTGAGGCTCCCCGTGGTTGGTTACCGACAGATGGGGTGAGCTCGAAACTCAAAATCTTCGTGATCGGGTTGACGTTTCTCACCGTGATGGCATTCGGCGTATTCATCGCCATGTTTATCAAAAAAATGTTCATCAATAAATCGGAGAGTCCCCATTGGGGCCCGCAGTTGCTGACCATCGCCGAAGAACTGAAAGACCGGGGACTCAAACAGCAGGCCATCGAACAATATGAAAACTACCTGGCCAGCCAGGAGGTCGACCTGGCCACTCGCTCCCGGGTTTCTTCCAATATCTCAGAGCTCTATCTCGAATTGGGCCATTGCGACCAGGCCATCCTCTGGTACCTGCACGCGAAAGCCGCGCAACCCAAAGCATCCCGGGCCGAGGAATCGGAAAGTCAATTCCAGGAATGCCGGAAACGATCCGGCACCTCCAACAAATCACAACCATGACGGTACGCAGTCTTCTATCCCCAATGAAGGGCTGGAGGACGATACTGGCGTGGATTCTGCTGGTCCCTCTGCCGGTTGAGGCGAATGCCGTCGACCCCTCCCCGATTTCCGCCGAGACCCGCGTCAGCCAGCGCGAAGTCACCGTCGGCGATATCGTCACCTACTCCATCATCGTCCGCCACGATGCCGGCATCCAGGTGGCGCCGCCCAATCCGACACCGCATTTCAAGAAGGGGTTTGAATATGTCGATCAGGGTACCGCCGGCCCCCTGACCGTTAAGGGGCAACAGGAGCAAACGTTCTGGTTCAAATTCCGGGCGGACCGGGTCGGATTTTACAACCTGCCGGAAATTCCCGTCGGGTTCACCGTGCCCGCGCCGGACGATCCGTCTCAAATCATTCCGGGAACCCTGCAGGCCCCCAAAGCGGAGATCATCATCCGTTCGGTTCTGTTTATTGATGAGCAAGCGGAGGATATCAAGGACATCAAACCCATCATCGGCGCGGGTTTGAATTGGCCCAAGTATCTGAAAAGGATTGTTGCGGGACTGGCGGTGTTGCTGATTGGAGCGGGATTGTACTGGTGGTTTCTACCCAGGAAAAAAAGTCCCGCGGCCGCCGCCCGGATTCCGGATATAAAACCCCACGAAATCGCGCTGGCCGAGCTCGACCAACTGCTGGCCCGAAAACTGCTCGCCAGCGGCCGGTTCCGGGAGCATTATTTTGAACTGTCGGAAATTTTCCGGCGCTACCTGGGTGCGCTGTGGTCCATCCCCGCGTTGGACTGGACCACCGAAGAGATCCACGACTACTTGTCCCGCCACCGCGACACGGATCCCGAACTGCAACGCACCATTCTGGCCTTGCTTCCGGAAACGGACCAAGTCAAGTTTGCGAAGGCCACGGTGGCCCTGAACACGGCTTACCGCCATGTGGACTCGGTGCGCGAGTTCATCCGGATCACCACACCGAAAGAAAAACCCGAAATTCAGGAAACCACCCCGACGGCGGCATGAGGAAAAACCCATGAGCTATTTTCAATTTCAGGACCCCTGGTTGTTTCTTCTGCTCAGCCTGATCCCGTTCATCATTTACCGCGCGTTTAAATACCGCCCGGCGACTCTTCATTACTCCTCGCTCGATTCCCTGAAAACCCTGCGCCGAAAGGGAACCGAATGGCTCACCGCCACGCCACTGATTCTGAGGTGCCTCGCCATCGCCTTGCTGGTCGCGGCTCTGGCACGTCCGCAGGAAGGACACAAAAGCACCGAAATCCTGTCCGCCGGGGTGGATATCATATTGGCCATCGACACTTCGGGAAGCATGCAGACCGAGGACTTCGAAAAAAACAACCAGCGGGTCGACCGCCTGACGGTGGTGAAGGACGTGGTCAGCGAGTTCATCGACAGCCGGGAGTTCGACCGCATAGGAATGGTCGTGTTCGGCAACGAAGCCTTCACTCAATGTCCCCTCACCCTGGACCACGATATTCTTCACGCGTTCGTCAACAAACTGCAGATCGGCGTGGCGGGGGATTCCACGGCGATCGGCACCGCCATCGGCATTTCGGTCAAGCGGCTCAAGGACCTGAAATCGAAATCGAAGGTCATCATCCTGCTCACCGACGGCCGCAACAATGCGGGAAACATTACCCCCTTCCAGGCGGCCCGGATCGCCCGCACCTACGGCATCAAAATTTATACCGTGGGCGTGGGGACCCAGGGCAAGGCGCCGTTCCAGGTGGACACCCTGTTTGGCAAGCAAACGATATTTAAGAGGGTAGCAATGGACGAGGCCTCCCTGAAAAAAATCGCGAAACAAACCGGCGGCCGGTATTTCCGCGCCACCGACTCGGATTCGCTGAAACAAATTTACGTGCAGATTAACTCGCTGGAAAAGTCGGAGGTCAAATGGATCGATCATTCGGAATACCGGGAACTGTTCCCGCTGTTTCTGATTCCGGCCCTGCTTCTGGTTTTGACCGAGACGATCTTGTCCCACACCCGTTTGCGGAGGGTGCCCTGACATGCATTTCGCCGAGCCCCTTTATTTTTATCTGATCGCCCTGATTCCGCTGTTGACCGGTTTTGTGGTCTGGGGCGAAAACAAACGAAGAGCCCTGTCCGCCCGATTCGTGGACGCCTCCCTGTTGTCCCGGCTGGTCGACCCCGGTGTCCGGGGTCAACGGCGCACCCAAACCCGGTTGCTGATCGGAGGTCTTTTGTGTTTGATCATCGCTCTGGCCCAGCCGCGTTGGGGGTTTCAATGGCAGGACTTGAAACAGAGAGGAGTGGACCTCATCGTGGCGCTCGACGTATCGAACAGCATGCGGGCGACGGATATCAAACCCAGCCGCATGGAGCGGGCCCGGCACAAAGTGGCCGACCTGTTGCGCATGCTCAAGGGAGACCGCGTCGGCTTGGTGGCGTTTGCCGGCACCAGTTTTCTGCATTGTCCGTTGACGCTGGATTACAAAGCGGCGGAAATGTTTTTGGCCACATTGGACACCGACCTGATCCCGGTGCAGGGCACCGCGCTGGGCCATGCAATTGAGACTTCGGTTCACGCCTTCAGCCCTGTCGAACGGAAATCAAAAGCCCTCCTCCTCATCACCGACGGCGAAGACCACGAAGGCCGGGTTATGAAAGCCATCCAACTGGCGAAAAAGGAGGGCGTGAAAATTTTTGTGATCGGCATCGGCCAGGGCGAGGGCGTACCGGTCCCGAATCCCAAAGGCGGCGGTTTCCAACGCAACCGGTCCGGCGAAATCGTGCTGTCCAAAATCAACGAACCTCTCTTGAAAAAAATCGCGGACGATACCGGCGGCGCTTACGTGCGCTCGGTGTATGGCGACATGGACCTGCGCGAAATTTATCTGGAACAGATTCAACAGTCCATGGAAAAAAAAGAATTGAAATCGTCGCGGCGCAAACGCTGGACCGAGCGGTTCCAATGGTTGATTTTCGCCGGGTTACTGTGCTTGGCGGGCGAACGCATCATCCGGGAAAAATAAGTTTTGAGCGCTTCGATTTTTGGTACAATGAGATATTAAGGCAATAACCTTTTATTTTTCAAGGTTCTGTAAAGCCTTGACCGAGAGGGTCAGCGATTTTATTTAATCAGGAGCGTCATGAGTTTCGAGTCAGTTCTCCCACGATAATTTTTCAGGAGTTTGAATAATGGATCATTTTTCCAAACCGAGATATATGGGCCAGGACGCCGTCGCCGCGGAACAACAGCGGTTCATGGTGCGAGTTTATAATTGGATGGGTAGCGGTTTGGCGCTGACCGGGGGGATGTCATGGTATGTCAGCACCAACGAAACTATTCTCAATCTCCTGGTGACCCAGCCCATGCTGTTCTTTGGTCTGTTGATCGCTGAAATCGGCCTGGTGTTTTATCTTGCCGCCCGTGTCATGAGTATGTCGGCCAGCCAGGCGATGGGGGTCTTTTTCCTGTATGCCGGTTTGAACGGTGTCACCCTGGCGCCCCTGTTTCTGCTGTACACCACCGCCTCCCTGACCTCCACGTTTCTGGTGACGGCGGGCATGTTCGGAGCGATGAGTTTCTACGGTTACACCACCAAGAAGGACCTCACCTCGTGGGGCAGTTTCCTGTTTATGGGTTTGATCGGGATCATCCTTGCATCCATCGTCAACATGTTTATGAACAGCTCGGCACTTTACTGGATCATCACCTATGCCGGCATTCTCATTTTCGTCGGGTTGACCGCCTACGATACCCAGAAGATCAAGGAGATGAACATCCTCGGGAACGAGGGCACCGAGGAAGACACCAAAGAAGCCATCCGGGGGGCGTTGAAGCTGTATCTGGACTTCATCAACCTGTTCCTCATGATGCTTCGGGTAATGGGCACACGCCGGTAATTTCCGTATTCGTTAAAGCGTTTCCAAAGGGTTTCCCTGTTTTCGGGGAAACCCTTTTATTTTGGGCAATAGCCCGCCTGCCGGTTCTTGTTGAACCGCCGCACCGCTTTTAATGGTAAAATTCCCATTATGAAGTTTTCGATGACCCTGGCCGCCGGGTTGATCGCCGGGTGGGGAATGTTCTCCCACGCCCTGGCCGATTCGTTGGATGCGGCGGCGCGGGAAGGCGTCACCCATTACAACCGCGAGGAGTTCGAGCAGGCCGCCTCGAAATTCGAGGCCTCCCGGCTGGAGCGACCGAACAACTCCCAGGTCGCCTACAATCTGGCCAACAGTCACTACCGCCTGGGCCGTTATGAAGCGGCGGTGGAGGCCTACGGTCAAGCTCTGTCCGGGTCCCCGGCTACGGAGCTAAAGCAGAAATCCTATTACAACATGGGCAACGCCTATTACCGGATGGGCTATCTGGACAGGGCGATTGAATCCTACAAACAAGCGCTGGAGCTGAATTCGGGTGACATGGACAGCAAGTTCAACCTGGAGTGGACCCGCAAACAATACGAGAAAGCGGTGAAGTCCGGGCAGGTCGGTCCACGGAACAAGAATCTGCCACAGGAGCGCACACCGCAGCAACAGGGGCTCAATCCTTCGGTACCCCGGCAGGAGCCGCCGGAGACGCCCGGTTCCCAAAAAGAGGAATCCGAAACCGCCGAAAACCCGTCTCAGGAAAAACCCGAGACGGCGGGGAACCCACCCTCTCCTGCATCTCCCCCGGCACCTGCTGAGGAACTCACCGAAGAGGACCGGGCCGTCCGTAACGCCCTCCAGGAAATGATCCAGATGTCTCCCGAGGAAGCCGAACGCTGGCTCGGCTCGCTTTCCGAGGATTTGAAAAAAATCACCCGGCGGCAAATGCAGGGCCAAATGAAGGATATGTTTGTGGACCATGACAAAGACTGGTAAACCCTCTTTATCCCCATTCAAAAAATCTTGTGTGTGTTTCGCAGAGATTTTTTTATTCGTCCCGGCGCTCTGTATCCTTCTGGCGGGAGCCGGGTGGGCGGCGGACATACAGGTCACCGCCTCGGTGGACAAGCGGGAACTGACACTGGAAGAGAGCCTGAATTTTTCGATCACGGTGAAGGGCACCACCAACGCACCGCGGCCGGAATTGCCGACGCTGGACGCGTTCCATATCCGTTCCGGCGGATCGTCCGCCACCCTGCAAATCATCAACGGCACGCAAACGTCTTCGGTCACCTTCATTTACCGGTTGCTGCCTCAAGCCACGGGCACGTTTACCATTGGCCCGGCGACGGTGGTCATCGGCGGCAAGACTTACCGATCAGAGCCGATCACCCTGGTCGTTAAAGCACCGTCCAAAACCGTCGATACGCCCAAAGAGGTTTTTGTGGAGTTGCGGGTTTCCAATCCGAAACCCTATGTGCAGGAACAGGTGACGGCGACCCTCAGGGTTTATCACCGGGTGGGGCTCAGAAACCTGAGTGCGGATTTAAAATTCCCGGGATTCCGCAAGGAGAAGCTGAAAGGTCCGGTTCGGACCACCAGGGTGGTCAACGGCATTGGGTATCGGGTGTTTGAAATTCCCACCGCCCTGTTTCCCCTGAGCGCGGGCCGTATAGAAATTCCCGCCGGCATCGTGGAATTCGACGAGGTGAAACCTGCGAACCCGCAAAAACCGTTTGATCCGTTCGATCCTCTCGGCCCCGGTTCCATTTTCAAACATGCCACCCCGCTGGAACATAAGACGCTGAGGACGAAGGCGACCACACTGGAGGTGCAACCGTTACCGGTTGAGAACCGTCCGGCGGATTTTTCCAATCTGGTAGGGACCTTCAAAATATCGGCCCGGTTGAGCCGGTCGGAAGTCGAGGTGGGCGACACCACCACTTTGACGGTGACCGTTGCCGGACGGGGCAATATCCAGAATCTGGCTCTGCCCTCGCCGGACTGGGGCGAGAATTTCAAGGCCTATCAGGATCAATCCACATTTCATCAGACCCACACCTCCCAGGCCATTTCAGGAGAGAAAGTCTTCACTTTTGCGCTGGTTCCTTTGAAAACCGGCCCGCTTACGGTCCCCCAAATTGGTTTGACCTATTTTGACCCGGAGCGGGCGGATTACGTTACCGCTCAATCCCCGGCCCTGTCGATCACCGCCCTGCCCGGAAAAAAAGATGCCCAGATGAAAATCGAAGATGCAGATTCCGGCCCCCAACTCGCGGAGGATATTCTGCCGATCCATACCGGCGCTGTACTTTTCGAGAATCACCGTCTTGCCCCCGGGTCGGGTTGGCTCTATGGGCTGGGACTGATGGT
>SMVT01000180.1 GCA_004357365.1 Nitrospina sp. | reverse complement strand
GAGCACCTATGTTTATTTGTACCGCGGCAAGGCCCGGTATGAAAATCTCGGGGAATACCTGAGAAAAGGTTGGCCGATTTTTTCCCCCTTAAACTGCCTTTTATATATGTTCACCCAATCCAAAGCACGCCATCCCATCATCAATCTGGACAATTTCCACGAGCTGGATGAAATTCAGAACAATTGGGAAGTGATCAGGGAAGAAGTGGTCAACTTGTACCGGCAACGCTATTTTGAACTCACCAAAAAGCCCGGTTCACAAGCTTTTTCGATATCGGTTTTCGCACATTTTTCAAGTATGGGTGGAGCAGATTTTATCTTAAATGGTATGGCTACACTCACGACTCCGCGAAAAAGCTGTGCCCCAACACGGTCCGGATACTCGAACAAATTCCTTCCGTCAACGGCGCGATGTTTTCCATATTGCCCGTGAACGGGCAATTGACCCGGCACCTGGTTCCCCTGGCCTGCTCTTTGAGGTATCACTTGGGTCTGGACACCCCCAACTCGGATGATTGCTTTATTAATGTTGACGGGGTTTCGTATTCGTGGAGAAACGGCAAGGCCCTGTTGTTCGATGAGACCTATCCGCATTACGCCAGAAATGATTCCGATCAGTACCGATTGATTTTGATGTGTGATGTGGAACGCCCAATGAATTTTCTCGGACGTTTCATCAACTTTTTTTACAAGGGATTAATGAGACTGACCGTGGTGCCGAATATCGAAGGAGACAAGCGCGGGTTTGCCAATATTCTGTTTTCCGGACTGGCGCCGGTCAATCAAAAGCTCAAAGCCCTCAAGCAGACCAACAAAAAGCTCTACCTGCTGATCAAATACACTATCAATCTGACTTTAATACTCCTGGCTTTTGCCATCATTGCAGGCTTGCTCCAAATAGGTAATACCCTGGCAATGACGCTTGTATCGTGAACCCCTTCATTCACTTGGGGGCCAATGGATGGGCTAAAGGTGTTAAGAGGATTCTCTAGGCCCTTCCCCTCATTAAAATCCAATTAATTATTAATTTATGGTGCCGAAGAGAGGACTCGAACCTCCACGGGGTTGCCCCCACATGGTCCTGAACCATGCGTGTCTACCAATTCCACCACTTCGGCTTTAAAACTGTGACGCGTAAAATATCATACCCGCCTGAAAATGAAAAATTTTTTAACGGACCTGTTTTGAACCTCTTCCAAACAAGTCACATTCACCCTCGATGAAAACCATCTTAACCCTTCGATTTATTTACCCAAATTGGGTGGATAATGCTTGCTTTCAGGGCCCCGCTGTTTCATAATCGCCACTGATTAGGGACCCGTGCTCGAAAGGGTTCCGGTACTTTTTTATCCGGGGGAAAAGATGAGTCAATACATTACACCTGCAAACAACCGTTCTTTACCTAAACCCATATTCCTGGTATCGCATTCTCTGCAAGAAGCGGTGTGCAAGGAAATTTACGATTACCTGATCTGCAAAAAGCTGTTGCAGTTGAAGGAAGCGATCCATCAATTCAGCAAGACCATCAACCAAATTATCCGGTAATTCCGCGGCTCACGCCTCCTTTTCAATCTCCACCAGTTTCTTCACGGAGATGTGGTCGTGGAGAATAAAATAGACCCCTCCCAGAATAATAACGGCGAAATTCAGCCCCCAGGCGACAAAACCGAAACTGACCGTCGCCACCTCGGCCTCATTCATGATTTCATGGAGCGCAATCAGCACCCCCGCGTTGAAAGATCCCAGAAACGCAGGGGTGGGCAGCACCGTAATCAGAATGCAGACCATCACTGTCAGCAGGATCAAGGAGGTCGCCGACTTGTCCTGCAGATCGTACGCCCAGTACAGCGGATAATATTGCAGAACGATCAGGGCCCATACGCCGACCGTCGCCACCCCGATAAAGATCAGCGCTTTTAAATTCCGGAACACCCCCAGGCCCTGGCTGAATGTTTCGACCATCTGGATCAATTTGAACTGCCATTTTTCGGGCACCGGCCGGACCAGCCAGCGCACCAGCGCCATGGCCTTTTCATTGTGAAACGTCAGTAGATAAATAAACGCGATCAACACCACCACCACCGCCAGGCTGAAGAGTCCGAACTGGAATGCCAGATCCCTAATGGAGATTCCCGACCACATGATGCGGGTATCGAAAATTTCCCCGTGAAATACCAGGATCCACGAGAACAGGATCAACAGCATAATCAGGTCGAACAACCGTTCCAACACGATGGTAGCCAGCGAACCGGCGAAGGACAACTCGAATTTTTTCCCCAGAAGGTAGGCGCGGATCAGCTCTCCTGCGCGCGCGGGCAGGACACCGGCCATGAATCCGACCATGAGCGGTGAAAACAGCTCGAACGTTTTCACCTCCTTGACCGGCCGGAGGAGCGCCCGCCAGCGAATCGCCCGCGCCACATACGTCAGGCACATTATCAGAAAGGCGGGGATCAAATACACGTAATTGACGTGGCGAAACGACTCCATCAACTCGGCAACTGACACGTTGCGCATCGTGTAGTACACGGCGGCAAAGGCGACGATCAGCCCGATGATGAGTTGTCCTGATTTTTTCAAAGCGAATGCCTGGATAAAATGTTTTTGGCGGTAACAATGTCCTTCTCGATCTGCGCAACCAGATCCTCCCCCGACTCGAACTGGATTTCCCTGCGTATGCGCTCGATGAAGGCGATCTCGATTTCCTCCCCGTAAATGGTCTCCTTAAAATCGAAGATATGCACTTCCACGCTCAACGTGTCGCGATTGAACGTGGGATTGAATCCGATGTTGACCACCCCTGAGTACACCTGCTTCTCCGAGATCACGTACACCGCATAGACGCCCGTACCCGGAATCTGCACCTTGCGGGTATCGATGTTGGCGGTGGGGAACCCGATGCCGCGTCCGGTTTTGTAACCGTGCACCACCGGTCCCTGAATCGAATAATAGCGTCCGAGAAAATCGTGCGCGCGGACCACCTCTCCCTCCTCGATCAGTTCCCGGACGAAGGAACTGCTCACCCGCTGCCCGTTGAATTCCACCGGATCGATCGTGTGCACCTTGAAATGAAACTCCTCGCCCATCTTTTTCAAATAGGTGACGGTGCCCTCGCGTCCCCGGCCGAACGCGTAATCGTAGCCGACCACGATCTCCTTGACGCCGATCCTGCCGACCAGAGTATTCTCGGCAAAATCGCGCGGGTGCTGGTCGGCAAAGGTCTGGTTGAAATCCGCGCAGATGACCTGATCGATGCCGCACTGCTCGATCAGCTCCATCTTCTTGCGGAAGGTGTTCAGCAGGGGCGGCACCTTGTCCGGCGCGATGATTTTGAGCGGATGCGGTTCAAAGGTGAACACGATACCGGTTCCGCTGTTTTCGCGGGCGATCTCCGCCACCCGCCGGAAAATGATCTGGTGCCCGAGATGCACGCCGTCGAAGTTGCCGATCGTCATCACCGGGTACGGACCGGGTTCGGGAATATGTTTGGTGCCGCGGATAATCTGCATACCGTTGGGGCCTAAAAGAAAAAGCAGGAGCGGAAGGGCCCGGCTCCTGCTCCTGCCCGGAGGGGGAAAAGGCTGACCGCTAACGGCAACCGAGAAATCCCTGAGCGCAATTCAGAATTTGGGTCCAGCGTCACGCTGGCTCCTGCACCGCAAGTCTTTATTTCATAGTAGCCAAGAAGGATTGGAGTGTCAATTGCCGGGCCCCCGGCCCACCCCAGTCCATCCTTGTGGATGACCGGGGAGTTTGCTATGATCGTGCCATACGCGAACATCAACCCTATGAGGGTGTCTTATGTTTGATATCGGATTTTTTGAAATCATGATCATGATGGCCATCGCCGTGGTGGTGATCGGACCCGCCAACCTGCCCAAGCTGGCCCGCGCGGTCGGCCGCGGCTGGGGCGAATTCCAGAAAACCTTCAACGACCTGAAACAGGAAGTGCTCGATGAAACCGAAGGCGTGAAGAAGTCCGTCGGCATCGACCAGCTCGAACAGGAGATCTCCGCCGCCACCAAGGTGGACGTCGACGTCAACCTCGACCTGAACGAGGAACCGGACATCAAGCCCGACCAGAATTGAACACGGCGTCCGGCACCCGGACCCCGCCGGCCTCATGACCTCATTCCTCCAATCCCGTTCCGGCCTCCCGTGCCGCGCAAACTCCCCATGCTGAGCACCCCCGCCCTGCATCCTTTTTTTTCGCATTTTCCGCCGGCGCTGTTTCTGGCGGGCCTGGCGATGCTGGCACTCGCGCACCGCCGTTCCGATCCGCGCTGGATCCATGCGGCCTGCCTGAACTTCAGTGCCGGATTGCTGAGTTCGGTGCTGGCGGTGCTGACCGGCATGTTTGCCGCCGACATCGCACTATGGCCTGTGGTCGAGGTGGAGGGGCACCAGGGCTACTCGTTCGCAACGGTGATTTTTTACGCGGCCTGCACCGTTTTCGTCTACACCCAACCCTTCACACCGGCGGCCCTGTTCTTTTACGGGCTCAATGTCCTGGCCATCGGTGCCACCGCCTGGTCCGGTTACCTGCTGGTGTTTCATTGAACCGGCGACGGCAGGCCGAACCGGTGCACCAGTTCCCCGCCCCAATAGCCCGTCGCCATAACCGTGCACAACCCCACTGCCAGTAGCAGAAAGTATAAAACCTGAAATCCCATTCGTTTGCGGAAACGAAAAGCGATCAGCGCCAGGGTGAACACGGTGACAGTCGAGCCGGCGAACAGAATATGGTAGAGCAGAAATTGCCGCATGCGCGTTCTGACTTCCGGACTGAGGCGCGGATCGGTTTCGGAAAAGAGATCCGCGATGCCGATCACTCCCAGAAATCCGACGGCCATCGCGACCCCGGCAAATGCGAGGCCCAGCCGGAGGTTGAACCCGCCGGCGGTGCGCGCCGATTCCTCATTCTGAAAGCGGCCGTAAAATTCGAACACCACACCGGTGATCAACATCGCCACCGCAAAGGGGACCAGTATGGGATGTATTTGGGCGAAAATCATGATTTATTCCGGCGGGGTTTTGAATTGACGAGAAGCGCACCGGGAAAGTTCCGCCAGCAATATCCCGGCGGCGACCGACACGTTCAAAGATTCCATATCGCCGGAACCGGGGATGCGCACCAGCGCGTCGCAGCGTTTTTTGACCGGAGCCGAAAGGCCCTCCTGCTCGTGGCCAAGCACCATGACACAGGGCAGGCGGAGTTTCGACGCGTACAGTTCCTTTTTGGAAGCGGGATCGGCGCCGGCGATCATCACCCCCCGGGCTTTCAAATCCCGCAAGGCGGACGGCAGGCTCCTGCATTCCAGCATCGGCAACATTTCCAGCGCTCCTTCCGCCATCCGCGCCGCAGAGGGATTCACCGCGGTTTGGGTTTCTCCCAAACCGATCAGCAAACCCTGTGCTCCGAAATACGCGCACGATCTCAGGATCGCGCCGACATTGTGCGAGTTTTCCACCCGGTCGAGCGCCAGCGCAAACTGGTCTCTTTTGAGACCAGCCTCGATCCATTCGTGCACCGACGGCGGTTTCAAAGGCCGCACCACCATCACGCACCCTTCATGATGCACACTGGACGCCACCTTGTTCAACGATTCCTGATCCAGTTTGCGGTAGGGCAGTTTATGGCGGCGGCACCAGTCCTTGACCGCTTTCAGTTGGGGCGACCGGCTTTGACTGAAAAAGACGCGCAGAATATCCTGCGGCCGGGTTTCGAAAATCCGCCGGCATGCATTCCAGCCGTAGAGGGTGAATTCTGTTTGCTTGCGGGAAGCCCGGGAGGACCCGGCGCGGGAGGGTGGGTTGTGGCCGGTTTTTTTTGAGGGCTCTTTAGGCAACTGATTCGCTCTTTCCGAAACAGGCAATCCCTGAAACACAGGGCCGTTTCGATCCGGAAGCTACCGGATGAAACTGCTCAACCGGTTGTTCATCTCGTCCAACCGGCTGATGACCAGATTGATAATCTGATCCTTGATCTTGATGATCAGCCCCGGAGACAACTTGTCTATCAATAGAGCATCCACCTTGAGCACCGTAACCTCCTCGTCCGCTTCGATGGAACTGGTGCGCGGCCGCTGGGTTTTCAGGGTGATTTCCCCGAATAGGGCCCCGGGCACCAGTTGTGCCAGCGACACTTCCGTGGGTTTACTGCGAAGGACACTGACCTTGCCTTCCAGCAGAACGAAAAAACCATAATCCACTTCATCTTCCTTCAGGATTTTTTCCTGGGGCTTGAACTGCATCCAGTGTTTTTCGTACGCCAGCAGACCTTCGCGTTCGGCGTTATCCATTTCCTTGAAAAAAGGAATGTTATCCATCAGCTTGAGGAGATTGTCTTTATTCATATCCGCTATCCATAGAGTTAGAATCAGTCGATATTATTATTGTAAAGACAAACTCGCCCAAAAACCACAACCCAATGGAAAAAATTCCGCCCTTCAAATCAGGCTCTCAGCCGTGTCCTCCCATCATAAAGGCTTCCGACTGGTCAAACCGGGGGAGGGGCAGGTTGTCCACTCCCGAGAAATAATCCTCCGCCCGCTCTAAAACCTCCTTGGTGGTGGGAGTCTGGAACATGGTCCCGCGAAACGCCGCCGCTCCCGGATACCCGTAGGCCAGCCAAACCGCCAACTTCCTGAGATACAGCAGGGTCCGCCGGGTATCGTAAACCGGCTCCAGCAATTCACCCATTCTTCGCTCAATCAGGATGACTTTCGGTGAATTTAAATGTTCATATGGGAAATCTTGGTTTAAAATAATAATATCGACTGATTTTAACTCTATGGATAGCGGATATGAATAAAGACAATCTCCTCAAGCTGATGAATAACGTTCCTTTTTTCAAGGAAATGGATAACGCCGAACGCGAAGGTCTGCTGGCCTACGAAAAACACTGGATGCAGTTCAAGCCCCAGGAAAAAATCCTGAAGGAAGATGAAGTG
>SMVT01000179.1 GCA_004357365.1 Nitrospina sp. | reverse complement strand
CCACAAACTGAACACCCTGTCACTCGCCGGAAATAAATTGACCGCCAAGGGCATGCGGGCGCTGGCCGCTTCGCCCCACCTGAAAAATCTGCGCGCGCTGTTCCTTCAGCACAATCAACTGGGACCCGAGGCCATGCAGGCCCTGGCGGAGTCGGAAACGCTGGCGAACCTCAACTTCCTGTATCTCAAGGCCAATCCGTTGGGACCGGAAGGGGCCGCCGAGCTGGCGCGGTCCCCGCACCTGCGGCAATTGACCGAGTTGTATCTCGACCGGGCCAGGATCGGTAACCAAGGTTTGCAGGCGTTGTGCGAATCGGACATCATGCGAACGGTGGAAAAGCTGACCCTCCCGCACAACGATTTGGATGAGGTGGCGATCGATCTTCTGGCCGAGAGCGATTGCCTGCCCAATCTGGTGACGATCGATCTGTACCGCAACCGCATCTCGCTCAGCACGGGGCAACGGTTGAAGCAGTCGCCCAAACTGAAACGGTTCAAATTTCTCCAGCTGGATTGACGGGCTCATGGTTGACCGCCGTGTATTCCCGCAAACCCTGCCAACCCGACGCCAGATCCTCGAGCATTTCCGGGAACGCGATCCTAAAATGGCACAGGTGATTCAGGAAGTAGGACCGTTTCTCCTGAAGCGCAACCGGAAATATTTTGTGGTGCTGTGCCGGTCCATCGTGTCCCAGCAGATTTCCACACGGGCGGCGGACACCATCTACATTCGCTTCCGGAAGCTGTTCGACGGCAAAGCGCCCACGCCGCAACGGGTGGCGGGCTTGCCGGAGGATACCCTGCGCGCCGCCGGGTTGTCCCGGCAAAAGGCCGCTTATCTGAAAGATTTGGGCCGCCGCTTCCTCGACGGCACCCTCCGCCCGCGCCAATTGAATTATCTCGACAACGAAGCGGTCGTCGACCGGTTGACCCAGGTGCACGGTATCGGCCGCTGGACCGCGGAAATGTTTTTGATCTTTTCGCTCAACCGGCTCGATGTCCTGCCGGTGGGCGATCTGGGATTGCTGGCGGCGGTCCAGAAAATCTATGGCATGAAAACTCGGCCCGATGCCAAGCGGGTGCGCGCCCTCGGCGAAAAGTGGAGCCCCTACGAGACCATCGCCACTTGGTACGGCTGGCGCAGTTTGAATGCCGACATCGTTAATTATTGAAACGAACTCATGAGGAGTTTATGGAATTCATAGATGAAAAAATCGAGCAGTACGTTTACGAGCATACCCAGGACGAAGGCGAACTGCTGACCCGTCTGCAGAAGGAAACCTATGAAAGCCTGGAATATCCGCAGATGGTTTCGGGGCAGACGGTCGGGCGGTTTCTCAAACTGCAGGCACAACTTTTGGGGGCGCGCCGCATTCTGGAAGTCGGCACCTTCAGCGGCTACAGCGCGCTGTCGATGGCCGAGGGCCTGCCGGAGGATGGACGCCTGTTCACCTGCGACGAAGACCCGGCGGCCATCGCCGTCGCCAAAAGGTACTTCGCGGAAAGTCCCCACGGCCATAAGATCACCCTGCTGGAGGGGAATGCACTCGATTCCATCGGCGGTCTTAATGAAACTTTTGACATGGCGTTCATCGACGCCGACAAGGTAAATTACCTGAACTACTTCAACGCGATTCTGCCGATTCTGCGGTCCGGCGGATTGATCGTGGTGGACAATGTATTGTGGAGCGGGCGGGTGCTGGATCCTAAGGATGAATCCGACCACGCCATTCATCGATTCAATGAAACCGTGTGCCGGGACGAGCGGGTGGAAGCGCTGATGCTGGCGGTGCGCGACGGACTCTACTGCTTAAGAAAGAAATAGGACCGCGGTTTAAAGGTATTGGTCGAGCAGGTCCTTGCGTTTCTTTTCGTATTCCTGTTGATCAATCAACTGGTTTTCATACAGGTGTTTCAGAAACTTCAGTTTTTCCTCGAGGTCGGCTTTGTTTTTTTGCGGAGCGGCCGCTTTCGGGGGCATCATTGGAGCCAGAGGAGGCTCGAATGCGGCGGCACCGGATTGCGCGCGCTGTTTTTTAGGCCGTGCCGTTTTCAAATTCGCAGGAGCAGGCAGATCGATTGGGGCCTCGATCCAGTTGGTCCACTGTTTGGTGCCCAGGATTTTCTCAGTGACATGATACTTTTGTCCTTTCCTGGGCACCATTCGCCAGGCGGTTCCGTGCAGCGCCAATTTGCTGCCCGTCAGCGAATACTTCACTCCCCGGATTTTAAAAAACCGCCAGTGCAGGTTTCCATTGCTGGCGAACAGCTCACCCTTGGTGGTCCCTCTCTCGGATTCCACTTCAAACCCAATGATGTTTTGCGCATGCGCTTTGTTGAGCGCCTTGGTCAATAAGCGCATCGTCTTTTGGATATCCTCCTTGGTGAATACCGGACGGACATTGCTGAGCAGGGAGTAACTTTCGTAACGCAGGGCCACCAGGTGAATCAGCATCTGGCGTTCGGTAATGGGTAACGGGTGTTGCAGGGTGAGCTCGGCGATTTTCCCTCCGGCCTGGGCTTGGTCGGTGTAGGTGAGCGTAAAATCCTGCCCGGCCAATTTTTTTCCGGCCGACGGGTGGGTGGATTGACACCCCGCAAAAACCAGAACGGTCAGGAATCCAATAATGAGATGGAAAATTGAGGACGGCATGGGATTGTTCATGAACGGGTGGTTACTCTTTCCGGGCCACGAGCGAGGCGTAGGCCGTTTCGTTTTCGGCTTCGTCCACTTCCCGGTAATCGAGCACGCTCAGTCCGGGAAAGGCTTCCAGCAATTCATTTTTCTCCAGCACCCACTCGCGTCTGAAACCGCTGTATTGAAGGTAATCCACGGTGAAGGTTTCATACATCAGCACCCCGCCGGGCCTGAGACCCTTGCGGATGCCTTCAAACAGGTGGCGGTTGAGAAAGTAAAAACACAGGATCAGATCGTAGCTGTCGTCCTCTATGGAATAATGATCCAGGTCGGCCACCTGGGTGCGAATCGTGAGTTTATTTTCCCGGCCCAGAGACTCGGCGCGGGCAATGCCCACGTCCGAGATGTCAACGCCCAGAACATCATAACCCAGGGAGGCGGCGAACAGGGCGTTCCGGCCTTCCCCCATGGCGATATCGAGGGCCATGCCCTGTCCAGAGAGCAGGCCGGCATGGTCGGCCAGCCATGGGACGGGCTCCCGCCCGGCGAGGCAAGCGCTGGACTCGTATTTGGCGTTCCATTTCTCCTTGTCTTTCAACGACATAATGATCCCGAGCGTGAGGGTTGCACTCTTCTTATAGCATTTCCCCGGAAATCTTGGCAAGCAGGGAAACGGCCTCCTTGCATTTCCGGGGCCGGGGCTCTACGCAGTGGCTATTGACTTGGCCGCCTGTTTTCAGTAATATGCGTGGTTCGTTCCAAGGTCAATTGTTGAACCGGCCGGGCCGTATTCCGTTCCCACCCTTCTTTTTTTCAGGAGTCTTAAATCGAAATGTTTGCTGTATTGAAAACCGGCGGGAAGCAGTACAAGGTATCCCAGGGCGATATCATCCAGATCGAAAAACTGGAGGGCAAGGTCGGGGACAAGGTCACTCTGGATCAGGTTCTGATGATCGGTGAGGACGACAAGATAGACATCGGCTCGCCGGTGGTGAAAGGCAGTCAGGTGACCGGTGAAATTGTCAATCAGGCTAAGGGCCCCAAGGTGATCGTGTTCAAGAAAATCCGCCGAAAAAAATACCGCAGGAAAAACGGGCACCGGCAGTTGATCACGCATTTGAAAATTACCGAAATTTCGAAGAAGTAACGGGAATCGTCAATGGCACATAAAAAAGGACAAGGGAGTACGTCCAACGGACGAGACAGCATTGGGAAGCGCCTGGGCGTCAAACGGTACGGCGGACAAATGGTGAAAGCCGGCGAGATCATCGTGCGGCAACGCGGCACCTCGTTTCATCCGGGAAGAAACGTCGGTATGGGCACCGACTACACGCTGTTCGCGAAGATTCCCGGTGTGGTCAAGTTCGAATGGAAGGACCGGAGCAGGAAAAAAGTAAGTATCTATCCCCCCAACTGATTCCGCCCGCCGCCCGGCGAGCGCCCCAACCCCCATGTTTGTCGATCAAGTCAAGATCACCGTTGAGGCCGGAAACGGCGGGGACGGGTGTTGCAGTTTCCGACGCGAGAAATTCATTCCCAAAGGCGGACCCGACGGCGGTAACGGCGGCAAGGGCGGCGACGTCGTGTTTCGAGCCGCCGGCAATCTGTCGACCCTCCTTGATTTAAGATATCAGCAACTGTACCGTGCCGGGCACGGCCGACCCGGAAGCGGCCAACTCAAAACCGGAAAGAACGGCAAGGACAGCCTCATTCCCGTGCCGGTGGGCACGGTGGTGCGCGATCATGAAACCCGCAGGGTGCTGGCCGATCTGACCGAAGAGTTTCAGGAATTCGTGATTGCGCGGGGAGGACGCGGTGGGCTCGGCAACGAGCATTATAAATCGTCGACCAACCGCGCACCGCGCCGGGCCGATTCGGGAGAACCGGGCCAGCATCAGGTGTTGTTCGTCGAGCTCAAACTGCTGGCGGACGTGGCCATCATCGGATTCCCCAACGCCGGTAAGTCCACCCTGATTTCCAAAATTTCCAACGCCAGACCCAAAATCGCCGATTATCCGTTCTCGACGTTGGTGCCGAATCTGGGGCTGGTGCAGGTGGGCGACTATCAATCGTTCATCGCCGCTGATATTCCCGGACTGATCCAGGACGCGCACCTGGGCAAGGGACTGGGCACCCGGTTGCTGAAACACACCGAGCGCACCCGCCTGTTGATGCACCTGCTCGATTTTTCCATTACCAGCGACCGCGACCCGATCTCGGATTACGAGATCATCCAGAACGAGTTGAAACATTTCAGCGAGGATTTGCATGGCAAGCCGCAAATCCTGGTGGCCAACAAGATCGACCATCCGGAAGCCGAGGCGAAGTTGGCCGAGTTCAAGGAACGTTTGACCGCAATCAATCCCACCCTGATGGTCTGCTCTTCGGTGACCGGCCAGGGCATCAAGGAACTGGTATTTAAAATTTACGAAGTGCTGGAAAAAAAAGAGGAGGAATGAGCGAAAGCGGCTCCTGGGTTTGTGGATAAGTTACTGGATAGCGAAGTCGACGAACTTGGTTTTTTTGACGTGGCCGTTTTTGAGGGATTGGTTCATGGCGGTCTGCAGGCGTTTTTGCAGGTTTTCCTTCACGTAAAGAATATCGTTGTAGAATTTACGGCTCAGAAATTCCTCCACCGTTTGCGTCATGATTTCTTCATACACGGGCAGGGATTCGCGCATCTGTTTGGCGCTTTGAGCGTCGCTCAACTGCATCTCCACGCTGAAGCTGAGCACGCGGATATCCGTCGGGTTATAGGCGACGGGCATGATGGTGCTGAGGGTGACGAAGGTGGCCCCGGAGGCCAGCAGGGAAGATTGCTCCACCTGCGCCGCCTGGGTTTTCCCGATATCCTTCAGGATTTGCGATTCCGCCAGATCCTTTAAGATCCCCTTCTCTTCCGGAAACTCTTCCAGAATTTTGGCCGGGTCGGACAGGATGGCGTCTCCCTGGTCTCCCGGTGTGTCCACCGGTGGGGTGGTTTCCTGTCCGGGCGGCTTGGGTGCCGTCATCAGGTCGCCGGTCAAATTATCCGGAGGCGCCTCGCTGGGGGTGAGGCCTTCCGGAACCTCGGTTTCGGCGGTCTGTATATCGGTCAAGTCGCCTGGTACGAAGGTTTGCAGGGTGAAGTAAACACTGCCGGCGAGTAGCAGAAAGACCATAACCGCACCGCCGACGACCATATCGCCCCGACGACCGCGGGGAATGGTGAAGGGGCCGAGTTTGCGTGGTCTCCGCTCAAATTCGTAATCGTCTTCATCATCGGCGTAGGCGGCCTCGTCCAGTTCATAATCGTCATCCAAATCCTTACCCGGCCGCACATTGGTTTGAGCCACTACAGGGGGAAGTTTAGATGAGGAGTCGGCTGTTGGCCTTCCACCGGCAGGCTCAGCGGCTACGGGAGCAATTTCTTCGTCCTCCGGGAAGGCCTGTGCCCACAGTTCCTCATCCGACAGGGTTTCCCTTTCAGGAGGCTTCTGAGCCGGCGGGGCGGCCGCGGGGGCCGGGGCGGCAGGTTCGGGTTCCCCGGGTTCCTTCTCGAGAACCTGATCCCAGAAATCGCTTCCTCCAAAGGGTTCTTCGGTTGCCACAGGAGTGCTCTTCGCGGTTTTGGCTGCGGGTTGCCCTTCTTCATTTTGTTCAGGAAACAGTTCCGCCCAGAGTTCTTCATCCCGGTATTCCTCTTCTTCATCTTTCAAGGATTCCGTTTTGGCGGATACGGCGCTCGGTTCCTCGGTGAGTTCGGCTTCCGGTTCTGCCGGGGTTGCGGCCTCCGCTGTGGGTGGCTCGACCGCTTCGGGTTCGGCAGGGGTCTCGGCCATTGCCGGTTCCTGTGCCAGTTCCATTTCCAGCGCATCGGCCACCTCGTCCAGATGCTCCGGTATCGGTTCCAGGTCCGGAACGGATTCCGCCTGCGCTTCCACCGGTGCCGGCGTTTCGGCCGGTTCCGGCGTAACCTCAAGCTCGAGTTCCGGTTCCGGCTGGGAGGCGGCTTCCGCCGGCTCGGGTTCCGGAACAGTGGGGTTTTCCTCGGCCGACTCAAGGGTTAACTCTGGAATCGGTTCCGCCTCCGGAGTGGCGGACGGGTCGACGTCACTGGCGTGATGGTCGATGATCGGGGCGATATCCTGTTCTTCGTCCGGAGACACGGGTGCGGTCGGTCCGGCCGCAGGAGTTTCCGGCGGGGCCTCCACTTCCTGAGTGAGTTCCGGTTCCGGGGCGGCTTCGCCAGCCGTTGGGGTTTCCACTTTTTTCGACACCGGTGCTTCCGCTGTGGGGTCCGATTCCATTTCCTCTTTAAAAGCCTGCTCGACCAGTTGCTTCATGTCCATATCTACCAAGTCGGCCGTTAAATCGATATCGCCAGACAGGGTTTGGTCGAAGAGAGTGGTGTCTTTCTTTTCCGAGGCGGAAGCCGCTTCGCCGGAGGTTTCCTGTTCCTCAGGCTTTGCCCAAGTGGCTTCGATTTTCGACTGGTCGGCAAAGGCATCGGTCCAGGTGGGTTCGTATTCCTCTTCGGCCGCAGTGCCGGCGTCCGTGGTGGGGGAGGCGGGTGTTTCTTTTGCCGGGGGCTGATCGGTGAGCTGGTCCTGGCTCTTCATCTGGGCGAATATGTCATCGACTATGGCCTGTGGGTTTTCCGCGACCGCGGGGGTTTGATCAGCGGCGGGTTCCGGAGGGATGTATTCCTCACCCAGGGCTTCGGCAAGTTGCTGTTCTTCCTGGATGCGGTCCCGCTCCTTGGCTTTCCTCCAACCCGCTTCGACCTCGGCCTGGTGGGCGAAGGCTTCCTCCCAGCTGGGGATGGCTTCCTCTTGGTCGATGGTGACTTCTTCCTCGAGGTCGATATCCTCCCGGGTTTTTTCCTTTTCTACGCGGGCTTTGGCTTCGACGAAAATCTGGTCGACCTCGCCCTGCTTCTGATCGGTTTCAGGCGCAGGTTCCGTAGGCACGTATTCCTCGCCCAGGGCCTCGGCGAGTTGCTGTTCTTCCTGGATGCGGTCCTGCTCCTTGGATTTCTTCCAAACGGCTTCGACTTCGGCCTGGTCGGCGAAGGCTTCCTCCCAGCTGGGCATAGCTTCTTCTTGGTCGAGGGTGACCTCTTCCGGAGGGGTTTCCTGCAGGGTGTCTTCCTGAGTTATCCGGATCTGTTCGCGGGTCACAATCTCGTCGACATTCCGGTGGCGATCCTCCAGGGAGGGCACCGGTGTGGAGGGTTCCTCCGGGGCCTTGGACTGGGGGGCCTGCTGTGGAGCTCGTTGCGACCTAATAAATTCGTCGATTTCCCGTTGCCGTTCGTCCATCGAAGGCAGGGGAAGCGATTCCTCCTGTTTGCCGGTCTTCTCCGATTCTTTTTGAAGGGCCCTGTGGCGGTCAATGATCGTGTCGATATCCCGCTGCCGTTCTTCCAGGGAGGGCAGGGGTGGCGATTTTTTCGGCGGGGTTGGCGCTTTTTGGGGGGCGTCTTTCCGGGCCGGCTTCTGAGTCCCAGGCTGTCCGGCGGCTCTGCGCTGGTCTTCCATAGTGGGCAGGCGCTTTACCCTTTGCCGGAGGCGCTTTCTTTTCTGCGGGTCTATTTTGGCCCGGGCTTCGGCGAAACATCGATCGACCCATTCCTGCCGGTTTTCCATAGGCGGTTGGGTGACGGGCTCCTGAATGAGGGTGGATTCCGGAGGAGTATAAGGAACTCCCAGAGCTTCCGCCAGTTGCTGTTCATCCCGGATGCGTGCCTTTTCCTGTTCCTGCCGCCATTTGTTTTCCACCTGGACCTGGTCGGCAAAGGCTTCTTCCCATGTGGGGGTTTGATCCTGTTGTTCTGGGGTATCGGCCCGAGGGGCGGGAGATTTTTTCGGGGTTTTGCGTTCCTCGCGGGTGCCTTCTGCCACCGCTCTGTTCCAGATTTCGTCCAAGACCTGTTCTTCGAGGGGATCGTCGGGGGGTTCCTCATCAATAATGATTTCAAGGGCTTCGGGGTCCCCCGGAAACAATTCCATGGCCAGCTCCTCGGGGGTTTCCGGGGAGGCAGAGGCCTGTTTTCGGGAACTGGAAGCCGGGTCTTTTTGGCCAGAAACCTCTTGCTCCCCATCCTTTTGGGGTGGTACTATTGCTTTGGCAGGGCGGTTTTCTGTTAAATCAGAGGCCCGGGCCGTTTGGCCGGGGATGCCCCCTTGATTGACGGAAGTAATGGATTGCTCGATGTCCGGCGTAAACAGGAAAATAGAAAGGCATTTTCCGCATTGGACTTCAACACTTACCTCATCTGGATCGGGAAGATCGACCCTGTAGGCAGCTTGACATTTAGGGCAGACAATTTTCATAACTTCAAATTTATTAAAGCTTTATCGGTAGCCATTATAGTAATCCTGAGGGAAAAATCAATGATTTCCCGATTTTTTGCTTAAAAGTGGTTTGACAATTGTCCTGTACCCCCGTATACTCCGCCGAACTTTGGTAATACCCCTTACCAAAGTCCCCAAAGCCCTTATAAATAAAGGTCTTCAAGGAATATTTGGGCAAGCTCATATTTTTCTTATATTTACATAGAAAATTTCCGATGTAAATAGTGTAACTCTTAAACAGGATTCATGAAATGTATCAATTTGGAAAAAAACAAAGTACCCTGTTGTCGGTATGCGTTGTCCTCAGTTTTCTGGGTCATTTTTCGGGTAATGACATTTATCTGAAAGGGGCCTCTCCTTATTCATCGGCCATTACCCTTTCCGACCAAAGGTACTTTTTAAAATTAAACCGGGAGCAAGAATATAAAGAAATTCATAAGTCTCTCCGGGAAAAGCAGAGAATCAAAAACCAGATTTTTGATGTTATTTCCAGCTATTCCACCGGTTTGGATCTGGATCTGCTGAACCAGATCCCGCAATGGATTTACGAGGAGAGCCGGAAATATGATTATGATCCTTTCCTGTTGACGGCCCTCATCGTTACGGAAAGTTCGTTCAACAACTGGGCCAGGTCCCACCGGGGTGCCTTGGGGCTGATGCAAATCCGGCCGCGGACGGGCCATGCCATGGCCACGGAGGTCAACCTGAAATGGGAAGGGAACCCGACCCTTTTCAAGCCGGAAAGCAACATCGCCCTGGGGACTTATTACCTCAACAAGCTCCAGATCCGCTTCAACAATGATATGAAGCTGGCGTTGGAGGCTTACAATCATGGTCCCACCCGGCTGCAGCGTTATATCCAGCAGGGGAAGCGGCTTCCGGTGGACTATTCCAACAAGGTTCTGAAGATTTACGACTTGATCCGTTCCAACAAAGCCTGAGCCCGTGTTTCCTGCCGATTCCTTTATTCTCCCTGAAATTCTTCAAAGTTGTAAAGTTTTAATTGGGTGCCGTGCGAGGGTATAATAGGCCCCGGTAAAAATTCCTGATTTATAAGCCATAGAGGTGGTGGTGTCGTTCAACAGTAGCAGGCGTCCAAGGGTATTCCAGATGAGATGGTGTTGGGTGGTGGTCCTGATGGGGATCAGCCTGGGTTGTTATACCCAGCAAATCGAGAAGGCTTTTGATGACGATGTGTCCGCGGTGGACAGCAACCGGACCATCAACGACTATTGCCGCAGTTGCCATATCCACCGGAATTTTTCTTCCGCCGGCCATGTGGAGGAGAAGTCCGTCCTCTACAAGCGGAAGGTGTTCCGTTATGCCACGGAATGCCGCACCTGCCATTACCTTGAAAAGAAATTTACCCTCAACGATTTCACCCGTAAAACCCGCCGCCCGCAGGATGCCAACCAGGGGAAATTCAAGGAATATGAATTAAAAATATTGAAATCACAAAAGAAAAAAGAAAAGCAAATAGAAAAGGAGCAGGAAAAAGAGGAGGCCAAGAAAAAGGAAGAAGCGCAATAAAGGGAAATCTTCCGGATGTCCTCCTCGGTGTGCGCGTTCCGGGCCGACGAGGGCCGGGGACTTGGGAGACGACAATAAAAAAAGCCCAAAGGCTTGTGGCCTTTGGGCTTAATTTTTTGTGAATTTGAAAGAGTTGAAGTCTTTCAGCGAATTTTAACGCGTTTACAATATGTTTTTAAGAGTGGGAGCGGGTTTGAATCCTACCGTTTTACTAGCCTTGATTTTAATTTCCTCTCCGGTTTGGGGGTTGCGGCCGGTCCTGGCTTTGCGGGACCGCACGGTGAAGGTTCCAAACCCCGGGTAAGCGAAACGCTTGTCTTTTTTAATGGCTTTTCCGATTACGTCGAAAGCTGTATCCAGGACGTCATTGGTCAATCGTTTACTTAAAGCGGAATCTTTTACATTTTTTGCGACGGCGCCGATCAACTCGTCTTTTGTCAAGGGAATCCCTCCTTTCGAGGTTGGATAAGGGTGGGTCGGTAGTCTGTAACGGGTTCAATTATAAAAAACGCCGGTTAAAAGTCAAACAAAAATTTTTTCTGCGACCCTCTTTTCCTCCTGTATTGGCTGGGGATAAAGGGGTGTGCCTGTTTGGTGCGAGGCCACTTGTGTTATGATAACCGTTAAGTTTCCAAAGTGTTTGTAAGAGGACAAGACACCGTGGGGCTGTGGAAAACTTTTTTTCGAAATGCAGGTATTTTTTAACTTTTTAGAATTAACTTACCCATTGCAAAAGGAATTTCAGTTAGGGAGATCACCCTTGTCTGTTTTAAATGTGGCCCGGGTCGGCCATCCGATATTGCGGCAAAAAGCCGAGCCGGTGGATTTGAAGGCATTGACCGCGCCGGGTGCGAATGAACTGCAACGGTTGATCGACGATATGGTCGATACCATGCGTAACGAGGACGGGGTGGGAATCGCCGCGCCCCAAGTGGTGCGTTCGTTGCAAATTGTGGTTGTCGAATACCGGATGAACGAGCGATATCCAGACCAGGATGAAATTCCATTGACCGTGTTGGTGAATCCGGTGATTACCCGCTCCAGCGAAGAAACCTCCTCGTTCTGGGAAGGGTGTTTGAGTTTGAAGGATTTGCGCGGACTGGTTACGCGGCCCCGGGAGGTGACGGTGGAAGCCCACTCCCGGCAGGGCGAAAAAATGGTGGTGGCGGCCCAGGATTTTCTGGCAGTGGTCCTGCAACATGAAATCGATCATTTGCATGGCATGGTGTTTCTCGACCGGATGCAGGATCTCACCCAGTTGGCATTTGCCGACGAACTGCAAACTTATTGGACCGAAAAGAAAGCGGTCCCGATCCCGGAAATTTGAACGCCGTGAGCCCGGATCGAAAATTTCTGGAAGAGGATATTCTCCGGCTGTACCGGGAACCGATCGTTGGGGCCAACTACAACAACAGTTACGGGGAAGAGAACCTGGTCAACCTCGTCAACAAGTACCGGAGCCTGTCGCCGGAGGAAATGGAGATCATGCTGGAGCTGGTGACCGGTTACTCGCAAACCCCCGATCTGGCGTCCAGTTATATTTCGGTGGGCGTGTTGCACGCCCTCGGCCTGAGCGGCCGGGTGGAGGAGGCGTATACCTGGGCGAAGTCGCAGGACAACAGCGGGCAGATCACCAGTCATTTCGATATCGGTATTTCCCTGGCGGACCATTTCATCAACGGTTGATATCTCCCCCTTGTAAAGGGGGCTGGGGGGATTCCTCCTTCTGCTTTTGTAGTTGCTCGATTCATCGAGCGGTTTTTAAATTCCCCCTCACCTTAATCCTCTCCCCAAGGGGAGATGAGAAAATCAGTTCCGGGCCTTGCCCGGCCCAATCGGCTTACACCGACGTCGGCGGGATTTTCGAGTCGCTCGGCTCCACCGGGCAGACGGAGCCCACGCGTTCTCCCTGCTTGGAGCGTGCATTCACGAACAGCAGAAACCCTCCCCACAATATTCCCGGAATCAGAAACAGGCCCGCCATCCACAAGGCGGTTTCGTTAGCGGTCAATGTCAGGGTGTCGATGGCGAATCCCGCCGACCAGTTGCTGAGTCCCATCACCAGAGTCAACAGCGCCATTTCCGTACTGAACACCCGGCCCAGAAATCGGCTGTCGGCTTCGAGATGAATCAGGGCGGAGCTGAACACCCAGATGATGGAGCCGAAAAAGGTGGCCAGCGCGATGCTCAGGCAAGCCCACCACAAACTGTGCGATTGCGCAAACAGGAAGTAGGACAGAGCGCCCAGAAAGAAACTGCACAGGATGGCCATCTGCAGCACCCGGGTGGAGTCGCCGAACACTTTTTTCACCAGGATGGGACCGAGGGCGGCGCCCAGTCCGCGGGCGGAATACATGACGCCGATGGCCATCGATATGGCGGACGCGGAGGCGAACATTTTGTTGGCGTAGAGCGGGATGATCGTCATCACTCCGCCGGCCAGGGCGAGTCCGGATTTCATCAGCGCCAGGACAAGGATCATCGGTTGCGAAATCAGATAGCGCATGCCGTCCACCAGGGTTTGGAATCCTGAGGTATTCGGGCGTTGGGCTATTTCTTTTTCCAGGGCTTCCTTCGGGTAGTCGATGCGGGCGATGAACCAGGCGGAGAGGAGAAATGTAAACGCGTCGATGACGAATGCCGCTTTGATCCCGAACCAGCTGACCAGCGCTCCGCCCAGGGCCGCACCGACGGCCAGCATCACCGACCAGGTGGATCCGCTGAGAGCGTTGGCGATGACCAGATCTTCGCGCGGGGTGAGGGAGGGGATGATGGCGCTGCGGGCCGGTTCGAAAAATCCGGCCAGCGCGATTTCCACCACGGCGAGCGTGTACAGGAGCCATAAATCACCGACGTCGTCCACCAGCAGAAACCCCAGCACCACCACAAAGCGCAGCACATCGCTGGTGATCATGATAGTTTTGCGGTCCATCCGATCGACCAGCACCCCGGCCAGCGGACTGACGAAGAAAATCGGCAGGAGTTTTGCCATCATGACCGAGGCCACGGCGGTGCCGGTCCCGCTGAGTTTCAGGACCAGCGTGTAGATGGCGATGCTGTTCAGCCAGTCGCCCAATTCCGAGACCACCTGTCCGTACCAGAGGTGGCGGAAAGGGCGGTTGGTTTTCAGCAGGTGGACATAGCCCGTGGAGCGTTTCGAATCCATAGAGTGAAATGAAAACGGGATGGGTTGAACAAGGCACAAGGGAAGGTTTGAATCCAAACCTGGAGCCGACTCAACGGGTTCGGATTATCGCGATCCCGACCGCGCCTTCAGCAGTTCCACGAGGAGTCCGCATATCGCATCTGCGGGAACCGTCTTGGTGTTGAATATTATATCAAAGTGGGACGGTTCTTCCCGGTCTCTTTTGAAATATTGTTGAATAAATTCCCTGCGTTCCACGTCGATGGACCGGACCAGGGTCTCAGCTTCTTTTTCGGGGAGGTTCTTGAGCCGGGCGATGTGTTACCCGGTAGTCGAATGGGGCGGTTAACTTGATGAACAGCCCTTCGTTTTTGTCGCTTAATATGTAGTTGGCTCCCCGCCCGACGAAGATGGCGCTCTCATGCGATGCGATGACCCGCATCATTTTCGAAAGCTTGACAATATAATCGCTCGGCAAAATCGCACCGGCGTAGATCAGGAAGGTGATCCATTGGTCCAGCAGATTTTTGTGATGCTCGTCCAGGGTTTCGATGAAGCCGCGGCTCAAATAATCGCGCTCGGCAATATGGTCCAGAAGATTTCTGCCGTACACTTTCCAATGGAGAGTTTT
>SMVT01000178.1 GCA_004357365.1 Nitrospina sp. | reverse complement strand
GTGTGAGTGTGACCTGGATTTCCTTATTGTAAAACGTCTCCCGGAAACCCACCCGGGGAGTCAACTGCAGCCAGGGAGCGATATCGATTGGCAGGGACAGGCTGGGGTGGTAGTCGAAGCGTTGGACCGTTTCGTTGATATCGTTGGAACTGCTGGGGTCCAGGTCGAATAAAAAGTTGGTGTAACTGATTTCCTGATCGAAATAGGTATTTAAAAACCCCGCTTCTACCGGTTGGGTCTTGTAGGTGACCGTCGGCAGGAGCCCGAGTTTTTCGTCCAGGGTGGACTGTTCGCTTTCCTGGAAGCGGGTCAGGACGTCAAACGTATGGTTGTCCCAGGTACGGAACAGGCTAGCGAAGGAGTCCGAACTGCGTCGCGTTCTCAGTTCCGTCTGGTTGGCAAAGGTATTGTTGAAGTTGGCTTTTGATGTTTGGTCAAGCTTGGCGTTCAGTTTGAATCCCAGCGGCAGGTGCTGACGGTGAACTGCATCGAGTTTCCAGAACGTGTCTTGAGTCAAGTTGTCATCGAGAAACACAAAATTAACCTGTCCGTATGTGGTTTTACTGGGAGCATACCGGAACTCTGTCCGCGAACGGATGCCACGCTTTTCAATGTAATCGACGCCGAAGGTGGCATCGGCCCATTGATTGATCGCCCAGAAGTAGGTTATCTCAAACGTTTCTCCGTCCACGTTGCTGGTCGAGAATCTGGGGGCGAGGAGGCCGGATTTTCGTTTGGTCAGGATCGGGACATAACCGACGGGAATATACAGGATCGGAATGTTTTTGATGCGAAACACACCGCCTGTGAACCAGACCCGGTCGTCCAGAAGCACGTCGGCTTCGGCGACATCGATCCGCCAATCGGGGATCTCTCCCGTGCAGGTGGTGAGTGTGGCGTCTTTGAGGGTATAGTGATTCTCGGAAAATTTGGTGACCTCCTCACCGGTGATGAAATAAAGATCGCCCAGTTTGCCGTCCACCTTGAACAGGCGCCCCTTTTCGGCTTTGACATTAAACTGGGCCTTCTCGGCTTTGAAGACCGTTCCTTTTTCCCCGGTCATGACCACATGGCCCTTGGCCTGGCCTTTACCGGTTTCGGTATTGATTACAATTTCATCCGCAGTGATTTTTCGCGCTCCATAAGTGACCACAACATTCCCCTCGGCTTTAACCAGGTTTTTCTCCACCAGATGAAGCATGTGGTCGGCCGTCAAATGAACCGGTTCTTGGTTTCCTGAAGGGGAAGCGGGTCCCGTGTGGGGGTCTTTTCCCGCGGCATCGGAGGGCAGTTCAAAATCCGGGTCCTCGATGCCCGGGGATTTTTGACCGGAGGCATCCTGCTGGGCCCGGACATCCGGTGCAAACACTCCTGAGCACAGGGGCCACAGGAGCGTCAGAAGGCAGACCCTACGAATTATAAGTTTGATTTTCAATAACCTGCTTAGCCTCAGCTACCGTGAATAGGGAACCTGTGACCACAATCAGGTCTTCAGGCCGGGCGACTTGACTGGCACGATCCAAAGCGGACGGGACGTCCTCGACCCAATCCATCGGCTGCGTGAATCCTGCCAGAGCGTCCCGGACCGCGTCCAGAGGGGCGCTGCGATCGTTTTTCGGCTGGGTCAATATCATGTGATCGATATGGTCCTTAATAATATCGGTGATTTCTGCCAGAGGTTTATCCCTCATGATCCCGAAAACCCAGATTTTTCTTTGATGGGGAAACAATTCGGAAAGAGCGGCGGTCAATTTTTTAAAACTGTCGGGATTATGGGCGCCATCCATTATGAGAAAAGGGCGGGTGCCGCATAACTCCAGGCGGCCGGGCCAGCCGGCGGATTTTAAACCCTCCCGGAGGGTGGTTTCGGTGACGGACGGGTCGGCCAGGGCCGTGCAGGCGGCCACCGCCAACCCCGCATTGAGCGACTGGTGCCTTCCTGCCAGGGAAATTTCAAGACCTTTATACCAAATTTCAGGTCCATTAAAATCAAAAACCTGCCCCTCCAGAAAGTGCGATTGAACCACCACCTGAAAGTCGCGCCCCAGTTGCAGAAGGGGTGCCTGGTGAGCCCGGCTCTGCTCCTCGACCACCTTGATCACTTCTTTTTCCTGCGAACCGCACACCACGGTGCAGGGATGCTTGATGATCGCGGCCTTTTCCCCGGCGATCTGGTCCAGTCGGGTTCCCAGGTGCGATTCATGGTCCCGGGAGATTGGGGTTATAATGCAGACGCGTCCCCGGCACAGGTTGGTGGAATCGAGACGTCCCCCCATGCCGACTTCAATGACGTTCCAGTCGGTTTTACGATGCTCGAATTGCAAAAACGCCATCACCGTACCGAACTCGAAAAAGGTGGGGGCACAATTTAATGCGGCCGCGGCGTGTTTGATGGCGGCCACCCAATGGATCAACTCTTCGGGTTCGATGAGCCGGCGGTTGATTTGAATGCGTTCCCGGAAATCCAGAATGTGCGGCGAGGTGTACAGCCCCACGCGGGAACCCGAGGCGCGCAAAATGGATTCCACAAACGCCGCGGTGGACCCTTTACCATTGGTGCCCGCGATATGAACCGTCGGGATTTTCAACTGGGGGTTGCCGAAATAATTCAGCAGCCGCTCCGTGTTGTCCAACCCCAGTTTGATTCCCAGCCGGGCCAGGCTGTATAAATAATCGAGGGATTCCTGGTAGTTCATCAAAGGCACTCGCTTTCATGGAGAGCGCGCAGGTCCTTCCGGCTCTCAGGGAGCACGTGAAGTCCGCTGAAGTACGTTTTTAAATGGATTGTATTTTCTCATTTCCGTTGTGTGAGTAAAATACTTAAAAATAAATTATTTTTAATCGTGAAGGAAACCCATTTATGGGCAGCCAACCCCAATCGGCGCGCATTCCCTGGTTGGAAGTATCAGGCAAGGTGGACTCCGCCGAGCCGGTGGCAGGATTGCCGCCGGGTCTGAAGCATCGCGCCGAGGTGGAGATTGCGGTGACCCAGGCCTTGCCGGAGGCATGCTATGCCTTGGATATCGTTAAGAGATCCGCGGAAGGCGCCACGGCACTGGGGATATTCGGGCCGTGCCCGGATTTAAAGGCGCAGGACGGGGTTTATGCAGTGGGTCTGGTGGGGCGGGAACCCCTGATCTGCACCCTGGTTAAGGACGAATCCCAGGCGGGTTCCGTCCGGCGGGAGCCAAGACCTCAAGTCACTTCCACCGCCCGGGTGAACTCCCGCAGAAAAAGTTTCATGACCCCGACGCCGCTCCACATTCCCGAAAGCCGGGTGTCGCCCATCCCCGACTCCGCCCACGAGAGGATTTACCTGAAAAGCCTGGAGGAAAGCGCATCCTTAATGGTGCTCCCCCTCGAAGATGTGATTTGGATGCATCCCTTGATTCTGGTGGTGGCAAAGCCTTCGAAGTAAACCGCTCATTCCAATACCAGTTGCACCAGATCGCGAAACGACTGGAGGCCCGCCTCCGCCCAGTTGAGTTCCGGAAAAGATTCCTCCGACACCGGGAAAAACCGCATCAGTTTGACGTATTGAATTCCATCAATCGCCTGCTGAACGTCGTTTCCGGACAGTTGCGACAGTTTTGTGAAATGATCGATGCCCCATTCCCAGGGATCGCTGTGCCGGGAAAGATAGACGTCCGCACCGGCGGGGCTTTGTCGACGTTCTTTCAGGCGGTTCACCTGCGTGGGCAAATCGGGTCCCTTTAATATGAGGGAAAACCCCAGGTAATGTCCCCACCAGAACAGCGTGCGATAAGTAAAGAATTCCGTTTTTGAGAATTTCTGCGGGAGGTCCAGAGAGAGGAAGGGAAACCCATTATGATTTTCCCCTCGGGCAATCTGGCCTTTTACCAGATCCGTATCGGCGGGATAGAGTTCGGGATGGGCTTTCAACTCTGCCGCCAAGGCGGACCGCAACGCTTCCAGATACCCTTCCGCCTTTTTCATGATGGCGGGTTTGTGCTCGAAGAGTTCCGTCACATTGATCAAATCCCATTCGTGCCGGGACCAATGCATCGAATCTTCCTGACCTGCCGTCATGGGCACCTGCGGGTTTTAAAAAAGGGTTAAGGATTTTGGGAGTTGAGGTCGTCTTTTTGACGCACCAGCACATAACGGTGAAGGACGTCTTCGGATTTCATATCTAGATTGACGAAATTGCACCGGCAGATCCCTTCTTCGTCGATACGCAATATTTTGATGCGGGTATTGATGGCACCGCCCGTCGGCAGGATAAAGTCGACCTTGAACGTATCCTCCGCCTTGAACCCCTGGTTTTTGAACGCCAACCCGCCGGAACTGATTTCCAGAATCTCCAGCGATTGACCTGCCAGGTTCAGAAACAGGGGATTTTCAGGATCGGGAGCGACCCGATAGGCCTGGCGCGCTTCTTCAGGCGCTTTGAGTTTTTTGTCCGGTTTAATTTTCTTTTTCCAGAACAAATTCGACCCTCCTGTTGACGGCTTGTCCCAACTCGGAATCATTGGATGCGATAGGGAATATATCGGCATATCCGGTGGCGGTCAACCGCTTTGGATCTATATTTTTGTCGATGAAATACCTCAGAACGGCCATGGCCCGTGCCGAGGACAATTCCCAGTTCGACGGAAACCGGTCGGAAACGATCGGGTTATCGTCGGTGTGCCCTTGAATACTGATCCTATACCGGGGATAGGTCTCCATGAGCCGGATGATTTCGGCCAGAATTGGCCTGCTCTTTTCCAAGTTGAGATCCGCTTTTCCCGGCTCAAACAGGGCGCCGCCGGGGATGCGAATAACGATTTTGGTGCGGTCGGTGGAAATATCCATGATGTCGTTCATGGATTCCCGGTCCGCCACGTGCTGAATATCCGACAGGATGTCGTCGGTCTTGAGTCCGGTCAACACCTCGATGGTTTCCCTCCTTTCGACAGAATCCATCAACTCCAGCAGTCCGATGCTGGCTTTTTGCGTTCCCAGAATCGCCTCCTTGAACTTGTTGTTCGCCACCGAGGACAGCGAATAGTACAAAATAAAAAAGGTCAGCAGAAGAATGGCCATGTCCGCATAGGTCGTCATCCACAGGGGAGAGTATTTTTCTTCCATCGCCTCATCCATGAAATCAGCCAGTTTTTTACGGGTGTAGCGCGCCCGTTTCAGTTTTTTTCCGGCAACCTCTCCCGCTTTTTTAACCGCGTAAGTCAATTCGGATTTGAATTTTTTCCTTTGCAGGACTAATTCTTTTTCCAATTCGTCCTTTTCGGTTTTCAGGGTGGTCAGTTCCTTGCGCACCTGTTTAACGATTTCCGCCGGAAACTGGGATTCGTCGCCTTCTTTGAAATCGCCGTCGAGAAGATTTTCGTAAGTTTTAATCAGGTCTTCTTTCTCTTTGATCAACTGCTCGAAACGCTCCCGGGATTCGTCGTCCAGGAGTTCCTCCGGGGTGGGTTTGATCTTCGCGGGCTGAACCGCTTTGGGGTCTTTTTGAAGCCGGTTGATTTCCCGGGCCAGCACTCCTTTTTCATCGATCAGCCGCTCCCGGGCCTTTCGTTCCTCCCCTATTTTCTGTGACAGACGGTTGTTTTTATCGCGCAATACTTTCAACATCCGGTTAACCTGTTCCGCCATGTCCAACTCCAGGGTGCCCCACATGGACGCTTCCTTGATGGTTTTGGATGAGGAACCCTCTTTCTTGCCGGATGTGACGACGGAGGTTTGCTGGTAGGAAATCGATTTTTGAAAACGGAGCTGCTCGCCTTTTTCGTTAAGCTGTTGTTGGAGGGTGTTGATCTTTTTGCTGGTGATCGCCAGCAAATGCTCGATTTTCACCTCCTGACGGTTTTTTTCCGCACCCACTTTTTTCAGTTCAGCTTTTTTGATCCGGAGCTGTTCCTTAACCATCTCCACACTGTCTCTGTTTGACATAATGACGCTCACTGCATCCGGTTATTTTTTAATGTAGAACGGTCGGTGCGGTCTCCGTTTTTTCGCCGGAATGTAAGAGGATAATTTTTCGTAGACGAAAATCGGGTTGTTGTCTTCCAGAATCGAAATCGCCCCCTCAAAAATGATTTCCAGAGTGATCACTTCAACCATCGTCCGGTCCTTCAGCTTTCCGGCGATGGGAAGAAAAAACAGGGTGGCCAGCAGCATTCCATAAAACGTGGTCAACAGGGCCACCGCCATGGCGGGACCGATGGTTTCGGGATTGGATAATTGGCGCAGCATTTGAACCAACCCGATCAGCGTTCCCATCATTCCGAATGAGGGTGAGTAGATCGCCATTTTACGGAAAACATCCTGAATGATAAAGTGCCGCTGTTTCATCGATTCGATTTCAATATGAAGCGTGTCCCGGATCAGGTCTTCCTTGGACCCGTCGGCGATCAGGTTACAGGCTTTTCGCAGCAAATCGTCTTCGATTTCCATGCGGCTCAAAGCGATCAACCCTTGGCGGCGGCTGATGGTGCACAATTCGATCATGGTTTCCACCATGTCGTTCGGGTCCAGTTTTTTTACGGTGAACACAAAAAAAGCCGCTTTAAAGGCGGTGACCACATCTTTGAGCTGGAAGGTGATCAACGTGGCGGCGATGGTCCCCCCAAAGACAATCATGAAGCCGGGAACATTGAAAAAATTTTCCAGATGGCCGTTCATGAAAATTGCGCCCACGAGGAGCGAAATTCCCAATACAACTCCTACCAGGGAAGCAAGGTCCACTTAATCAGTCCTTTTTTTCGTTACCGTCCATTACAGGGATCATCTTTTAAATTTACCATGTCGATGCTGTTCGTGCAATTTTTTCATGGGCTTAGGGGCTGGGAAAGCATCCACTTTCGGTTTAAAAGGCTGGCTGAATGGGGGGATGCCTGCCGCAGGGGCCGGCCGGGCTGAAAATCGGGTGTCAGAAGGAATCCGGGATTTCGTGGCCGTTTTGGAGATACCGGGTCATATCTTCCTGCGAGAGGACGGGGCTCAACATGATCCCCTGGCCGAGATGGCAGCCGGTTTCCTTCAGAAAAGCCAATTGATCTTGCGTTTCCACACCCTCGGCGACCGTTTTCAGTTCGAGGTTTTGAGCCAGGGAAACCACGGCCTGGATAATGGCGCTGTTGGCTTTCACGTGATGGTCATGAACAAACGTTTGATCGATTTTCAGACAATGAATGGGCATGTCCTTTAGATATTTGAGAGAAGAAAAGCCGGTGCCGAAGTCGTCGATGGATAACAGCAATCCAAACTCGTGCAAGGACTTCAGGCGGGAAAGAGCGCTATGGGAATTTTCCATCAGCACGGTTTCGGTCAATTCCAGCTCCAGCAGGTGGGGGTCGATTCCCGACTGGATCACCTGTTTTTCCACTTTTTGAACCAGGTTGCCCTGGTTGAACTGATGCCCTGAAATATTGACCGCCACGTTGATCGGGTCCAGTCCCATGTCCAACCATTTTCTGATCTGGTCGCAGGCGGTTTTCAGGACCCATTCTCCGATGGGGATGATCAGACGGTTTTCCTCCGCCGCGGTAATGAATTCCTGGGTCGGGACCCAGCCCTTTTCCGGATGGCACCAGCGAATGAGCGATTCCATGCCGGCGAACTGGCCAGTCGCCAGTTGAAACTTGGGCTGAAAATGCAACTCAAATTCTTCACGTTCCAGTGCTTTCCGCAAATCCTTTTCCATGTTGACCTTCTTCGCCGACTGAAACAGGAAGGCCGGGTTGTAATATTGAAAAGCATGTTTATCTTTTTCTTTTGCGGACCACAGCGCCGCTTGTGCATTTTGTACCAGGGTGGGCGGATCCTTACCGTCATGCGGGTACAGGGCGATTCCCATGGTCGACCGTATGCTGACTTCCTGGTTGTCCAGCGTGAACATGGGCTCCAGGGTTTGCAGAATTTTTTGAGCCATGAGGGTGACAAACCGCTGGTGGCTGGACCCGCTCAGGATCAGAAGAAAATTCTCGCCGTCCAGCCGCGCCACCGTGTCCTCTTTTCGCAGACATCCTTCCAGCCGTTTCCCGATATCCTTCAGCAACAGATCACCCAGGTTAGGGGTGAGCGAATGACTGATGGTTTTGTAATTAACGATACTGACGATGAGGACCGCGATCAATTTCTCGTGCCGGTCCGCTTGGGAAATGGCGACGCCCAACCGGTCCTTGGCCAGGGCCATATTCGGCAGGCCGGTCACCGAATCATAATAAGCCAGGGTCTCGAGGCGTTCCTCCATCAGCAACTGCTCGGTTTTATCTACCGCCATGGCCACGTACAGAGGGTTGGATTCCTTCTGGAGAAGTTTGAAGCGGATTTCAGTGTTGTATTGGCTGCCATTTTTTCTCTGGTGAATACCGTCAAACGTGACGAAGGATTCTTCGTTGTTGCGCAGAGGGCGCGACAGATTATTGAATATGTTTGGGGTCAGGTTTGTGATGAGATCAAAAATCGTGCAATTGGCAATCTCTTCCCTTTTGTAACCCAGGTTATTGAGCGCCTGCTCATTGGCGCGAACCACATTAAAATCCGAGGAATCGATGATGTAAATTTCATTGGGAGAGTCATCCAGGATGCGCAGCAAATGAACCGAAACTTTTTCCTGTTCCTCCGTTTTCCGGTAGCCCATGGCCAAATCTTCAATGTTGCCGCGGGACCGGTCTGCCAGGATCGACAACAGGGAAAACAGAAGCTGATCGTGGGACGCCAGAAGCGAATCGAATTGGGGTTTGGTGATTTCCAGCAATATGGTTTCCGCATCCGCTTGGACCGTGGCGGAACGGTTTTTGGATTCGATGATGGCCATTTCACCAAAAACCTCTCCGGAGTGGATCTGGGATATTTCCTGGTCCTGCTTGATAATGGTCAGCCGTCCGGCCAAGACCGCGTACATGTGGT
>SMVT01000177.1 GCA_004357365.1 Nitrospina sp. | reverse complement strand
TTCTCCCTGCGCCAAAGGGTATATTATCATACCTGCACCGGTTCTCGTAAGCGGCACCCGAAACCCCCAATCCAACGGGACCCTGGCACAAGTGGCGGACGCATACATAAAATAGGTGTCATGCTGAGCCTGTCGAAGTATGACACCGTGTCCTCCTCTGACACGGTTACGCTAAAGTCTCCTATCCAACGAGTGAGCATCCTGAATGTCTTTGTGGAATCTATTTGGATCGAACAAGATCAGGGAATATGAGGCCCGCGTAGAGCGCGAACCGGACGATCCGCAATGGCGGTTCGAGTTGGCGGCGGAATACGATCGGCGGGGGCAATTCCCCCGGGCCATGGAAGCGTTTCATGAAACCCTGAAGCTGAGCCCCCGGTCGGCGGAAGCGCATTTCAATCTGGGGATCCTTTACGAGAAAGCCCCAAACGGGCGACAGGCCATCTTCCATATGGTGCAGGCGGGAAATCTGTTCTCCGAGCGCAACGATTCGGAGAACAAGGATAAGGCCCGCACAAAACTCAGACGCCTTTACAAAAAGTTTGACTCGGTCTCCGGCGTCCCCCCCAACCCGAACGACCACTGATTCCGGTAATCATGAAAATTTTAAAGAAAGCTCTTATTATATATATCAGGTAAAAATATCTACGGTATGACCATTTTTTGTTTGAAAATAATCGGTTCAGCGTTATAATAAAAGAATCTTTAAATTGATAAACTGAACATTTCTAATTGCCTAACACCATGAAAAGTCCCGGCAATATTGCCGATGCGTCGCTCAAGGGAATGAAAATCCTTATAGTGGACGATAGCCCTGAAAACATCGCTATTTTAGAGCGAACCCTGGGTCAGGAGGGTTTCGTTATGGCGGTGAGCACTTCCGGGGCGGAGACGCTCGACATTGCCCCAAAAATCATGCCTGACCTCATCCTCCTGGACGTTATGATGCCGGGACTTAACGGCTTTGAAACCTGTCAGCGGCTGAAAGCCGATAGCCTCACGAAAAATATCCCCGTTATATTTTTAACGGCTCGCACTTCGAACGAAGATACGATTAAAGGGTTTGAATGCGGCGCCGTGGATTATATCCAAAAACCGTATCAGGTGGAAGAAGTGCTGATCCGCGTCCGTACACAACTGAAAATGGTTTCCCTGCTGAACCACTACCAAAAATTTCAGGACATCCTCAATCAATATGTGAAGGACCTGCAACGCAGCAACTCCGACTTGAATCAGTTTGCCGCCATGGCTTCCCACGACCTGCAGGAGCCGTTACGGAAAATCAGCTACTTTTCCGATAAACTCGAGAAATTTCTAAACCTGGGTAACGAGAACCCCGGTGCGTCCAAATGGCTGGCGAAAATCCAGAACTCCGTCGACAAAATGGAGAGCCTGATCCACAGTTTGCTGCAGTTTTCCCGAGTGGGACAAGTCCACCCCTTTGAACAGGTCAATCTGAAAGATTTGGTATCCGAAGTCCTGATCGACCTCGAACCCAGTATCCGGGAAAACCGGGGAACGGTGCGTGTGGACTCCCTGCCTACGGTCGAGGCCGACCGGGTGCAGATGCGGCAGTTGTTTCAAAACCTGATCAGCAACGGTATTAAATTTCACAGAAAAGAGGAACCCCCCTGCATCCACATCAAGTCCAGCCGTTGCGAGCAAAGCAACATGTGGAAAATTACCGTGCAGGACAATGGCATCGGTTTCAACGAAAAATACCTGTCCAAAATCTTCAAGCCGTTCCAGCGTTTGTGCGGCAAGGACGAGTTTGAAGGCAACGGCATGGGAACCGCGATCTGCTACAGAATAATTGAAAACCACCACGGCGCAATCACCGCCCAAAGCGTTCCCAACCAGGGTTCCACATTCATTGTCAGCCTCCCGGAACGCCAGCTGAAAACCCATTGACCCTCCAAGATCCTCCCCCCGGCCTACCCGTAACCCAAAAGTTTTCAAGGCATTTGACCTCAATGTATTTCAATTGCCTCCTTAAAAAACTATGTTACCCTTAAAATATAGCCTAATAACGTCTGATCCCATGGCCCCCTTACATATCTTGGACCCAATTTATGAAAGTCTGCCTGATAGAACCTTCCAAATTTGTATCGCTGACCAATTTCGTATCCACCATCAGCATGCCGCCGATCGGCCTGGCGTATGTCGCCGCCGCCCTGCGCGAAGCGGGACACGAGGTCACTCTGGTGGACGGACCCGGCTCGGCTCCCCGCAACTTTTTTTTCTTTAAAGGCATCCGGGTGCGCGGTCTGAACCGGGAAGATCTGGTGCAGCGCATTCCGCAGGATTCCGAAATCATCGCGCTGGGATGCATGTTCACGTCCAACTGGGTGTATGTGCGGGAGCTGATAAAGGATATTCGCGACCGGTTTCCGCAGGCGAAGTTGATCATGGGCGGAGAACACGTTACCGGCTTTCCCGAGTTGTCACTCCAGCAGGCGCCCCTGGATGCGGTCGTCCTGGGCGAAGGCGAGGAAATCGTGGTGCGCCTGCTCGCCCATCTGGAACAAAATTTACCACTGTCTGAATTAGCGGGCGTGGCCTTTCGCACCGCCGAGGGCAACCTCCAGGTCAACCCCCGGCACCGGCGCATCAAGGACATCGATTCCATCGCCTGGCCGGCGTGGGATTTATTCGACATCGATCAATATAATGAAGTGAACCAGCCGCATGGTGCCTCGCAGGGACGCTTCATGCCGATGCTGGCGACGCGCGGATGCCCGTTCCAGTGCACCTTCTGCACCAGTCCCAACATGTGGACTACGGAATGGATCGCCCGCGACTACAAAGACGTGGTCGACGAAATGCAGCATTACCAGAAACTCCACAGAACCACCGATTTTCAATTCGAGGACCTGACGGCCATCGTGCGCAAGGACTGGATCATCAACTTCTGCGACGAGGTCGTCGCACGCGGCATGAATGTCACCTTTCAAATGCCATCGGGAACCCGCAGTGAGTCGATCGATGCCGAAGTCGCGCAGAAACTGAAAGCGGCGGGATGCCACGAATTCGCGTTCGCTCCGGAGTCGGGTGATCCGCGCATCCTGAAGGCCATTAAAAAGAAAGTGAGCCTGCCCGACATGTACCAGTCCGCGGACCATGCCATGCAGGCGGGAATTAACGTCGGCTGTTTTTTCATCATCGGTTTCCCGGAGGACACCTACCGGAGCGTCCTGAAAACCTACGGCGCCATGGTCAAGTGCGCGTTGAAAGGCTTCACCAACGTCAACCTCAACGCCTACTCGCCGCAACCCAACACCGAATCGTTCCGGGAACTGCAGGCCAGCGGCGTGATCACCGAACTGGACGACAAGTACCTGATGAGCCTGTTCACTTTTCAGGATTTCGGCGCGAAGAAAACCTCCTACAACCCGAAGTTCGGCGACTACGAACTGTCGTTTCTGGTGATTTTCGGCCAGGGACTGTTTTACGTTTTTTATTTTCTGAGAAAGCCGCGGAGAATTTTCGAGTTGATGGTCGACTTGGCTTCCGATTCGGCACGCAACAAGAGCAACAAGATGGCCAAGTCCGCCCTCAAGGATGCGTTTACGGTGGTTAAAACCCGCGTGAAGAACGTGTTCCGCGCGGCCTGATCCCTGCGGGGCAACGGACCTTATGAATTTACTCGCACTGCTGAAGGAAAACGAGCAGGCCCGGTGCCACTATTGGGACCACCGGGATTATTTCCTGGACCTGCGGCTCAAATGGCGGGCCCAGATGGCGCGCCACATGTTTCATCTGCTTCCCGGCGAAAGCATTCTCGATCTGGGTTGCGGCAAGGGCCAATGGACCCGGGCGCTTTCCGCCGTCAACCAGCACCGCAATCCCATCTGCGCCGCCACATTCGATCCCCAATGCCACGAACAACTCCAGCAACAGGACCTGCCGGAAAACATAGAACCGGTGCTGGTGAACTCTCTGCCTGAAGACTTCAAAGGCCGGCAGTTCGATTACGTGGTGGGCTGGCACATGCTCCCGGTAGAAAACTACGGTCAGTTTCTGCTGGCGGTCAAACAGCTGTTGAAACCGGGGGGCCAGTTTCTGCTGTTCGAGCCCAATCCCTGGAACCCGTATTACCTGCTTCGGAAAACCCTGGCGCGCCTGTTTCTCTTTTTCAGAAAATCCAAGCGCCGCGCCCAATTCAACCGCATTGAAATGCTGTCCATCCTTTCGGAAATCGGGTTTACGGAAATTAGAATATTGCCGTATGACTTCCTGTTTCCGCCGGTGCCGAAATTTCTGCTGTGGCCTATGCAGAACCTCAGCCTGATTTTTGAAAACATGCCGTATATCCGAAACTTTGCCGGCGAACTGTACCTGTGGGGCAGGAACCCCGCACCGGAAGGATGGGAAAAGCCGATGGTCAACCTGGCCTGCCACGACAGTTTGAAGGGACGCGTCTCGGTGGTGGTCCCCTGTCACAACGAGGAGGCCAATATCGTTCCACTGGTGCACAGCCTGCGTGGGTATTACGACGATTACCTGCACGAAATCGTGCTGGTCGATGACAACAGCTGCGACCGAACGGCGGCGGTGGCCGAGCAGCTGGGCAAAGAGGATTCCCGCATCAAACTGGTGCGGCGCAGTATGCCCAACGGCGTGGGACGGGCGTTACGCGACGGGCTGGCCGCCGCCCAGGGGGATTACATCCTGCTGATGGACTGCGATTTCCAGCACATCCTGCCCGAGTTGACCGGCCTGTTCGAGGCCGCCGATCAGGGCGCCGACGTGGCCATCGGCAGCCGCTTCTCGCGCGACAGCGTTCTCCTGAATTACCCCTTCACCAAAATCCTGGCGAACCGGGCGTTCCATATTCTGGCGCGCATCCTGTTCCGGAAACCCCTGCGTGATCTGACCAACAACCTCAAACTGATGAAACAGGAAGTGGCCCGCAAACTCCGTCTGGAATCGGACGATTTTGCGGCCAACGCCGAAACCGGCCTGCAACCGCTGTTGATGGGATACGATGTGGTGGAGGTGCCGATCTCCTGGATCAACCGGTCGGTGGACATGGGGTTTTCCAGTTTCCACCTGACGAAAACCGGTCCCAATTATCTGAAAGTATTTCTGCGCCTGTTCGGCCGGCGGTTGTTCGGAAAAGATATTGTGTTGCCAGCGGCCAAACAACCCAAACCCGACACCCCCTGACGAAGCCATCCGCTTCGCGCCCCGGTCCTTCTCGATTCAAAATACGCAACCCACTTTTTTACAGTATTTTGTAGCGCATCTCCCAGGAATCCGTTATATTTAAAGAAATCCAATGGTTAGATACTGAAAGCAAGTCATGACGGATTCCGCGTTCACGCCTAAAATCCTGGTGGTCGACGATGAGGTGAAGATGTGTTTCACCCTGACCAAATTGTTCGAGTTGTGCCATTATCCAGTCGCCGTCGCCCACAACGGCCTGGAAGCTCTGGATAAAATCGACAGCTTTCAGCCGAATTGCATACTGCTGGACATACGCATGCCAAAAATGAACGGCATCGACGTCCTCAAAAAAGTCAGACAGGAGCATCCGGAGATCGTGGTCATCATGACCACCGCCGTGGTCAGCGAAGAAAGCCGCGAGGAATGCCTGAAAGCCGGGGCCGCGGAATATCTCATCAAACCGATCGATTTCAAATCCCTGCTCGAAACCATCAAAAACCGGGTGCATCCCACCGTCAAAAACTGACCCCTTTATTCCTTCGTTTTGACATCCTCCGCATTCCCTTTTTTCCGGGATTGGAATATATTAACGATAAAATAAACGCCGTACGGGATAATTAACCCGAATAACAGAAACCTCCAGGTCATCCCGCTGTCCCCGTACCGTATCCGGAAGGGCGGGGTGACGGTCCGCGAAGACTACCGGTGGGACGGAAAACTTCTTAGAAAACAGGAGCTTCCCCAACCGCCGGTGTAGCCCTGACCGATCCCCCACCCCGGCTTCCCAAATTTAGCCCCGGGGCCCGTCTTTCGGGATATAATGTCATTAGATGAAAACGCAACAAATTCCTAAAAGCGCGCAACCCGCCACCATGCTGAAAGCTCTGCTGGTAGGCGTCGAGATCGCTGGATCGGGCAC